>JABWCQ010000010.1 GCA_013360195.1 bacterium | reverse complement strand
AGCAGCGTGGACGCTGCACCCAATGCGCTTGCGCGGGTGCTTCGTCTGACTGACTTGTAAGTTCAAGCGGGTCACCCAATCGGGTGGCCCGCTTTGCTTTGGGGGGGTGCGTGCGGCGTGTTATGCCGTTCCGGGATGTGACGAAAATGGCACAAACCGACTCAGGGCCCGCTATCCGGGCAAAATCAAATCGCCCCTCTGGTTCGTTGCATTTCTTGTATCCTGAGCGTATATTTAAGCTTACGACAAATTCACACGTTCCCGCAAATCGGCCCCAACTTTGCTGTTAAACAGGAGTTTAGGGTTGGGCTGATGGTTGATAAGCAACGGAAAGGACCAGACAGGCAATGAAACGATGGACACAATATGTGCTGGCGCTTGCCCTCGTATTGATTACCCAGCAGGCGATGGCGCAGTTTAATGCGATTTTAATTCACGCGGAACCATCCGCTGCACTGACCACCACGTGTGGCGGTGCGACACCGATTCCCGATGGTACAATTGTCAAGATATTCTGGGACACGGACTCAGACGGTCCGGACAACGAAGATCCACAGCCGATCCTTTGCACGAACCCGCCAGATTGCAACGATCCATTCAATTCGGTCAACTTCATTGAATTCGAAATGAACGGTGTATTTCAGGGGCTTGGGGCCGGTTTCTTTTTGACGGACCCTGCATTTTCATGCACGGGTACGATTCCGACGCCGAATCGGTACTATCTTCGAATTTACGAGCCAGATAATACGACCGTATTGTGGACGAGCACGATTTTTTCGGTCGTAGTGGGTCTGCAGGAGATCTATTTTACGGATTTGGATTGGACATGTGGTTCGGTCGGTCCGCAGTGTACGGTCATCGACGAATCGGAATAAGTGACCCGGCAAAGTTGGAACTTAGACAAGCGCAGGTGCGTAAGAGTAGTATTGTGCGCCGCGCTTGTAATTTTTCGCGCCATTTTAGTTTAGAACAAATAGACAAATCAACCAAACCATGCGCAAACTGAGTGTATTGCTGACCGTGTTGACAGCGGCTGTGTTTGGCTTCGGGTGGGTGCTGACGGGTTGTTCGTCGGCTCCGGCTCAAGGCAAACTGCAGATCATGTACAGCGGGAATATCAGGGGCAACGTCGCCCCTTGCGGGTGAAAGCAGAAAAAAGGTGGAGTGGCCCGGTGGGCTGCTTTTGTGCAAAGACATCAAGATCCGACGGCCAATTGGCTGACCGTTGACGCAGGTAACTTCGTGGACCGTGCAGGCGCCAAGGGCGGTTGCTCGGACAAGTGCCAGTTTTTGGTGAACAGTTACTCCGATCTGCATTACGACGTTTTGAACATCGCCCGTCAGGAAGTATCAATGGGCTATGAGACGCTTGTAGCTCTGCGCGACACGTCGAAGAAGACGTCGTATGTATCGGCGAATCTGATAGACGCGAAGACGAAGAAGCTGATATTCGATCCGTATGTCATCAAAGATTATGGCAACATGCGGGTTGGAGTGATGGGCTTGCTTCGTGACGCGGATTTTCCGGCGACGTCTTCGGTTGTAGACACGAACGTGATGCGCGTGACATCAACGAAAGACGCGGCGGCGAAGTATTTGCCGGAAGTGATGCGGAAGTCAGACGCGGTGATATTGCTGTGCGAATTGCCGACGGACGATTTGGATTCGCTGGTGAAGGAGTATCCTGACATTGATGTAATCATTTCGACTGGGGCATTGCGCAGCGGCGAAACGACGACGATGCTGGGGAAGAAGACGCGCTTGCTGGGCACGGGCTCATCGGGCTATAACGGACATTACGCGACATTGGAATTCAAGCCGGAGTGGGGTGACTCGCTCGGTTTTGCGGATTTCAAAGACGCGCTGCTAGAGCAATACGACGTGACGGGACCGTGGACAGAGAAACTTGCGGCATTTGAGCAGAAGACCGGCACGGGTCAACCTGCGAACACGGGTGTAAAGATGGCACCGGGACAAAATCCGTCCTCGCTTCCCATCAACACTCAGCCGAAGAAGACATCGACTCAGCCCGGGCACGAAGGACACGACCACGGATAAGCAGAACGCACATTAGCATGAGAGCGGCTGTGATGCCGCTCTCTTTGTTTGAGTCAGCCACTAATATCGCACTGGTGATGAGATTTAATCGACAGAGATGCCGCCGAGGATCGGTCGGCGTGACCGGAATGTTACTGTTGGCGGCGAGTGTCCTGGTGTTCTCACAGCTCATGCTTGCAGCGAAGCAGGGGTCGAAGAACGCGGAGGCGCGAGTCATCTATTCAGGGCAATTCAAGGGTCACGTCGAGCCGTGCGGGTGAGGCTCGCGTAAAGGCGGGTTGGCCCGGCGGGCTACCTTTTTACACAAGAGCCGGACAGACAGTATCGCGACAGCGCTGGTGGATGCCGGGAATATCGTGACGATGGCCAATGACGCAGAGGCCGCGCAACGGAGAGACATTTTGCTCGATTTTTACCGGCAGGAGCATTACGATGCGATTACGCTGGGCGAGCAGGATTTGAATACTCCTATCAGCACGTGGATTGCGGCACGGGACAACGGCGTTCCCATAATCGCTGCGAACCTGTTTCACGGAAAACGTTCAAAGAAGCCGTTGTTCGAACCGTACAAGTGGTTCGAGCGCAATGGAGTCCGGATGGCGATCGTCGGGTTGATCCCTGAGCGGGCGATGCGGTTGTGCCCGGATACGGCAGATGTCAAGGTCACTTCGCCGTACGAGCAGCAGAAGCTGATGAAGAAGTTAAAGAAGCGGACTGACCATATTACGATTATAGGGGATTTCACGAAGGAGGAAGCGGCATCGCTGGCGATGGCGTATCCTTATGTGGATCTGATCGTGACGTCGAGCCCACTGGTTTTCAAGCAGGAGACCTACGGGACGACGGTACTTGCCGCGTGCGGAGGCAAGGGGTACTATGGGGACTACATGCAGATGCCGGTTGAGAGTCATGATTCGACGAGTGTTCGCGCAGTCCGGGAAACCTTGGACGTGAAGATAGCGGCGGATACGACGTATGAGCAGAAAATCGCGGCATCTAAGATTAAGCCCCGGAAATAGCAGATGTTGAAAAGAGGAAACCACTTGATGCTGGCAAAACGAAACATGGTGTTGCGATTCGCATGGTTTGCGCTGTTAATGGCGCTGATTTCGACGCAGGCGATGGCAAGAGAAACGATGAAGGGCCGTGAAATCTATGTGGACACGGAGGAGACGCCGACTCGGGACGTTGAGATGGGGAATCCGTTTAATATGCTTGTTTTGATGTACTCGGAAAGGCCAGTTTTGAACAGCAAAGATGCTCCGCATTCGCATGGTGCCTTGATTCAATTGATTATGGACGGCGGGAACGGGGTGCAGGATCCGCCAAATCCGGATGGCAGTCCTGGAGGAGACGACTCATTGGCACTTGGAAACTTCAATATTCTATATCTTGGCGGGCTGGAATATCCGCCGACGATGGAGGGGAATACGGGTCAGTTTGTCTCCGCAAAGTTCTTTATTCCATTCGTTGACGACAGGGTATATTATTTGCGATTGTGGGAAGGTGGTGACCCATCCAAGGCACCGTTCTATCAGGACACACGTGAATATGTTTCGACAATTGGTGATCAAGGCGGCGGACTCGTACGGTTATCGTCCCGGAATTACTCCGGCCCACAGGAGCTCAACTGGTCGTTTGGCAAATCGAAGCCACGGCCAAAAAAGTAGCTCGGAGGGTCAGTTTTGTGGTTGTAATGGAAGGGTTTGCGCACCCCGAACAGGTGTGCAGGCCTTTGTTTTTTGGCTGACAGGGGGCAATGAAAGATGAAGGCGTGGGGGGTATTATTCATGGGCATTTGGCCGGGGATTGTCTTCGGCCAATGGGTGCAGGTAGGATTCACGGATATTCGCAGCGATGCGCCGGGAAGTGTCATCGTGTCAAATGAGTCGGGTTCGTGGGAACGCGAACTGAAACTGCGCAGCCGCTATGATATTCGCCGGGAATGTATCGTCTCAGATCCGCTCGTCTTGCCCCGGCACGCTTCGGAGGGGACATTCTCCATTCGCTGGGAGCAGGGGGGGCTGGCCTTTTCCTATGAATTTAAGCCTGTGGTTGGAAAGCCAATGCAGATATTGCTGGACGACCGGAAGCCGTCCGGACCAGAAAAGGCAACGACTCAGTCAAGCGAGTTTGAATTGTCACTCGCGCCCAATCCCTTCAATCCCTTATCAACTCTTTCGATGAATCTGCCGGAGGCCGCACACCTTCGGCTTGAAGTTTTTGATATCCTTGGCCGTTCCGTACACTTGCTGGCGGACGGTCAACTGCCGCCGGGAACGCATCAATGGCGGCTCGACGGTTCCAGTTGGTCCAGTGGGACCTATTTCCTCTCTTATCGCCTCTCTCCCGGCCAGTCCGGTGTTCGCCGGCTGGTTCTGCTGAAGTAAGCTCCAGTTCTCTCCTACTTTTTTTCTTGCGACTTCGGAGTAAGCTCCGTAGATTACAGCACTATGCCTGTCCTTGTCGGGATCGCGGGCGCCTCTGCCAGCGGCAAGAGTACGTTAGCACACGGCCTCGTCCACGCACTTGGACCTGACCGGGTGCTATGGGTGCTACAGGATAGCTACTACCGTGAACTTCACGGCATGAGTCTCGAGCAACGCGCACTGCACAACTTTGACCACCCGGATGCATTCGAAACGCCGTTGCTGTGCCGTCATCTTGACCGGTTGTTGGCCGGAGAGTCTGTGGTGGTACCGGAATATGACTACACGACGCATTTGCGCAAACACACCGGGACAAGGGTGCACGCGGCGGACGTCATTCTGTTGGACGGAATTCTGGTGCTGCACGAACCGGAACTGCGTTCGCGCATGAACTTAAAAGTATATTTGGATTCTCTGCCCAAGATATGTCTGAAGCGGAGAATAGAACGAGACACGACGTTCCGCGCGCGGACAGAAGAGGAAGTCATTCGTCAATTCACGACTCAGGTTGAGCCGATGTATTGGGAATTCGTCGAGCCTTCGAAGCAGTTTGCGGATATTGTGATTGAAGAGGGGACGGAGATTCATGCGGCGGTAAAGAGAGTGGCGGAGAGAATAGCAAATCTTCTTGAAAGAAAGATCTCAGTTTAAATGCACCACTTCCCTCATAATACAGGCTGGATAGAAGTGATTTGCGGACCGATGTTCTCGGGGAAGACCGAGGAGTTGATCCGCAGATTGGTGCGCGCGCAGATTGCGAAATTGCGGGTAGAGATATTCAAGCCGCAGATTGACAACCGATATGCCAAGGATGAGATAGTAAGTCACTCGCGGCTGACGATTCCCTCGAAACTTGTGACCTCGCCTTGGGAGATTTTTGAGCTTGCGCAGCATGCCGATGTGATTGGCATTGACGAAGCGCAATTCCTGGGGAGAGACTTAATTGAAGTGGTGCAAAAGCTTGCCGATCAGGGGAAGCGGGTGATCTGTGCCGGACTGGATACGGACTATCGCGGCGAGCCGTTTGATCCGATTCCGCAGCTTTTGGCGATTGCCGAATACATTGACAAAACGCTGGCGATTTGCGTGTGCTGCGGCAATCCGGCCAAGCATACGCAGCGCGTAATAGCCTCGAATGAGCGTGTGCTTGTTGGCGCAACTGAAGCGTACGAAGCACGCTGCCGTAAATGCTTTGTTCCTCCCGATCCTGTGCATGAAGAAGCCGCGCAGGAGCAACTCCCTCTCTCCACACCTCAAGGGTAACACTTGGAACGACTACAATCCCTGATCGCGATACCGATTTTACTCGGTATTGCCTATGCTCTGTCTGCAGACCGGAAAAACTTCCCGTGGCGCGTTGTGCTTTGGGGTACCGGTTTACAGCTTTTGTTTGCTGTTCTAATCCTCTGGACTCCGTGGGGCCGCGACTTGTTCGCCTCGCTGGGTGAGCTGGTGACAAAGTTCCTGAGCTTCGCAACGGAAGGCGCGGCTTTTCTGTTCGGCAATATGGTCAAGCAGGAGTATCAGGAGACCTTTGGATTTCAATTCGCTTTTGCGATCCTGCCGACCATTATTTTCTTCGGCGCATTCATGGGAGTGATGTATTACTTCGGAGTTGTGCAAAAGATAGTGAAGGGATTGGCGTGGGTGATGACCAAGACGATGGGCACTTCGGGGGCTGAATCGCTTTCCGCAGCGGGGAACATCTTTTTGGGTCAGACGGAAGCGCCGCTTCTTGTGCGTCCGTTTTTGAAAACGCTGACACGCAGTGAACTAAATGCTATCATGGTCGGCGGCTTCGCAACCGTTGCCGGCGGCGTGATGGCGGGGTATATTTTGCTCGGCGTACCTGCGAAACACTTGCTGGCCGCGTCCGTCATGGCGGCTCCCGGCGCGCTCATTTTCTCCAAAATATTCCTGCCCGAGCGCGAAAAACCGGAAACCGCAGGGAAGCTGCATATGCCTGAAATGCCGAAGCAGGCGAATGTCATCGATGCCGCGGCAACAGGTGCACGAGACGGATTGGGACTTGCAGTCAACGTGGGCGCGATGCTGCTTGCATTCATCGCTCTCATCGCGGTTGTCAACGCCTTCCTGGCCTGGACTTCGGGACTGCTTGGCGGAGTCGGAATTGGCTGGTTTCCCGAAAGTCTGCGTGAGATTTTCTCGTATCTATTGTGGCCGATCGGATTCATACTTGGAGTTCCGATATCCGAGTGCAAGGATTTCGCGTATCTTGTGGGAACGAAAATCTCGATCAACGAGTTTGTGGCGTACGTGGAGATGTCGAATCTGATGAAGGAAGGCGTATTGTCGCCGCGGACGATTATGCTTGCCTCGTATGCGTTGTGTGGTTTCGCCAACTTCTCTTCGATAGGGATTCAAATTGGAGGAATCGGAAGTCTCGCTCCCGAGCGGCGGACGGATTTGGCGCAACTTGGCCTGAAGGCGATGATTGCCGGTGCAATGGTAAGTTTGCAGACGGCGGCAATAGCGGGCGTGCTGTCAGCAGAGTAGAAAGAAAAAAGTCCGCGAGCTACGCGGACTTTTTTGGCAGCACGGGATTCCGTCAAGAGGGTTGGACGGCGAGAATGTGTTTAGCGCGGACGATAGCTTCATCGAATGTCGGGAGAATATTGTCCTCTCCGAATTGTTGAATCAAGTCGGCTCGCTCCAAGACATCGCGCGGCTGTTTGTTGATGCCGGAAATCAGCATGACGCTTCCTTCCTTCCGGCAAGCGTGAAAGACCTCAACAAGCGCCTGCATGCCGGAGCTGTCCATCACGGGGACTTTGCGCATGCGGATGATTCTGACTTTTGGAGCGCGGGAGACGATGTGCATCGCTTCTTTGAATTTGTAGACCGCACCGAAGAAGAACGGCCCATTGATTTCATAGACCTGCACGCCGTTGGGAATGGCGCTTCGGTCGAGCACATCCTGCTCTTCGGCAGGGCTCGGGTCGCGCATTTCGCTGGAGAAAATCTCGATTTCCGTTGCACTGGACATGCGCTTCATGAATAGGAACACGGCCATGACCATACCGACTTCAATGGCGACGGTCAAGTCGAGCACGACGGTCAGTGCAAGTGTTGTAAGAAGCACGGCAACATCGCTCTTTGGTCCGCGCAGCATAGCAACGAAAGAGTGCCATTCGAACATGTTATAGGCGACGACGACCAGAATGGCAGCCAGTGCCGCGAGCGGAATCATCTGAGCGAAAGAACCGAAGACCAGCATCAACGACAGCAGCGTGACCGCATGCACAAGGCCGGCAACGGGAGAGCGGCCGCCGTTCCTGACATTAGTGGCCGTTCTGGCTATGGCACCGGTGACAGGCAGACCGCCAAAGACGGAGCTGCCGATATTTGCGACGCCCTGCGCGACAAGTTCCATGTTCGATCGATGTCTTCCGCCGACCATACCGTCCGCGACAACGGCGGAGAGCAGCGACTCAATGGCCACAAGGACGGCAATCGTAATGGCGGGTGAAACAAGGTGCCTGATTTCCGCGAAGGTCAAGTCGGGCACTTGCGGCATGGGAAGCATGGATGGAATCTCACCAAAGCGGGAACCGATCGTCTCGACATTGAGATTCAGGAAGTGCACCAATCCCGTCGTAACGACCAGAACGACTATGGAACCTGGAATCACATGTGAAAAGCGCGGCCAGATCATCAGGAAGAACACGCTGCCCGCACCGATTAACAACGCCGTTGGATTGATTGAACCGGACGCGAGCCACAGGAAGTAGATTTTCTCGAAGAAGTTCGCGGTTTGACCTTCGAGTTTCATGCCGAAGATATCAGCGATCTGCGAAACGAAGATGATCATGGCAATTCCGCTGGTAAAACCCGTAACGACGGGAAGCGGAATGAATTTGATCACGCTGCCGAGTTTGAATCTGCCGAAGACAATAAGCAGAATGCCGGCGAGAAATGTCGAGACAATCAGTCCGTCAAGGCCGTATTCTGCGATGATACCGAAGACGATAACAACAAACGCCCCTGCAGGGCCGCCGATTTGAACACGGCTGCCTCCAAGGAGGGAAACCAGAAAACCGCC
This sequence comes from bacterium, assembly GCA_013360195.1. Taxonomy (NCBI): domain Bacteria; species bacterium. Next base: position 166,352 of record JABWCQ010000010.1, on the reverse strand, counting down.
GACGACACCAGCGATGAGTCCGCGTTCGGGCGACACGCCTGAGGCGATGGCAAAGGCGATGCAAAGCGGCAGGGCGACAATTCCGACGATTACACCGGCGATGAGGTCGCGGGAGAATTGCCGCCGATCATAGGATTCGAGCGTAGTCCAGAGCTTTGGGCGTAACATAAGCAATCAATATATGCGAAGACAGAGAATTTTGCAAGTTTTTTCCCTTGGCTTTGTAAGTCTATTACTGCTGTTGTCCGCGTGCCGTCACTCGTCACCGGACACGATTCTGCCGTTTCGCGAAACAACGGTTCAGAAGACCGATATCGAGGTGAAGGACGGTGACACGTTTACATGGCGCGGGCAAAAAGTGCGAATGCTGGGAATAGACTGCGCGGAGAAAGATTCACCGTTTCACAACGGCAATCAGGAGCCGTGGGGTTCGCGCGCAGAGGAATATCTTCGGCAGCAGATAGAAAAGGCTAACAAACTGTCGGTAATTCGCATTGAACAACCGGATCGGTACGGGAGATGGCTGGGCTATCTGCTTGCGGACGGAGAGAACGTCAATGCACGGATTATTCGGGCTGGATTGGCATATGAAACCGTATCACATTACGGTAAGCAAGGACTTGACCGTTACGCGGAAGAGTGTCTGGAAGCAGCACGAACTTCGCCCAAGCCCGAGTTTGAATCACCGCACGATTTCAGAAAACGCAATCGGAAAGAATAGTATGACAGCTCGACAGCACGCACGTGTTCGAGTATCTGAGCATGAGGCGGACATTTCAGCGCTTGCCAGCTATCTGCCGGGCACCGCAGATGTGGCCATCATTCTGGGTTCAGGCTTAGGTGCATACGCGGACACTTTGACAGATGCTAAGGGAATCAGCACGGATGACATTCCAGGGTATCCGGTGTCAACGGTGGCGGGACACGCGGGCAGAATTGTCGCGGGCAAGGCTGGCAGTACACGCGTGTTAGCGTTCAAGGGCAGAATACATATGTACGAGGGCTACTCGCCGGAACAGGTTGCGATACCGGTCCGGCTTGCGCACGCCGCAGGAGCAAAAACGCTGATTGTAACTAACGCTTCGGGCGGAGTCAGCAAGAGATTCTGCGCAGGGGATTTGATGTTGATTGATGACCATATCAATCTGCAGTTCCGTAATCCGCTTCGAGGACCTGTTTCAAATGGAGAGGCGCGCTGGCCGGACATGTGCAGGTGCTACGATCCGGAATTGAAAGAGTTGGCTGAACATGTCGCATTGGAACAGAAAATAGAGCTAAAGCGTGGAACATTAGCCGCTCTGCTAGGTCCGACATATGAAACGCCGGCAGAAGTGAAAATGCTTGCGACTCTTGGCGCTGATGGTGTCTGCATGTCAACGGTGCCCGAAGTCATCACGGCGGCGGCGCTTGGGCTGCGGGTATTGGGAATTTCCTGTGTAACGAATGCCGCATCGGGAATCGGAGAAGACAAGCTCTCTCACGATGAAGTGCAGAAAGTGGCGAACGACTCGGCGCGCAAATTCACGCAATTAATAACCGGTATATTAACCAGATTAAGTTAAACTGTCTTGCATCTCATCTTAATACTGATATTGCTGGGGTCATTTCAAACGGCCGGAGCTCAAACACAATATGCTCCTGGCGACTGGGTATCGTGGCGTGATTTCCGCGGCGCACGCGCATTGGACGCAAGCATGCACGAAGTCTTTGTGGCAACCGCCGGCGGCGTTCTGGTTTATGACATTTCACGCAGTCGTTGGGAAGACCCGGCGGTCATGGGATACGGCGCGTTTGAATCCGTTCCCATAGATGACGCGCTGCTCGTGCTTTATGACGAGCGCACGAACTACCTTTGGGTAACCACTCGGGACAGATTGCTGCGATGGAACCGCGGTCTGGACAGATGGGAGATTGTCCGGGAACACGTATGGCCAGTTGGCGAGCGTCCCGTTAATATTGGCGTAAGCGAGCAATCGCTGCATGTGGAGACCATTCCCGAGCAGGTATTCGGCGAGCTGCATGTGCCGGGCACACCGATTCCCGATCCGGTATGGTTACGTTATGTAAGAAGGTACAGCGGCGACAGGAGCAGCGGGAATCTGTTCAGCGATTTTGGCGCTCCATTCGGGGACACGTTGCGGATACGCTGGCGGGGACTGCGATCCAAAGTACCGATTAAGGACAGTGAACTTGTTTCGGGAGTCCTGGGACAACTGCCCGCAGGATTGCCTATGATTTTGCCGCCCCGGCCCTACATTTGGTATCCCGACGGGACACTGGCGGACGAAAAGAACCGCACGTATCCGATTACGGATTGGCTGATTGACAGTTGGGACGTGTTTTGGAGTACGCATTGGGGTGCCGGCATAATGCGCACTGAATTGCGGGGGCTTCGAAGCGAATTGACCCTTGGCGGCCCGGCGGGGAATGACATTCGAGCCTTATTGCCGCTTGACCGCGAGCTTTGGCTGGGTGGATACAATGACGGTGATTTCATGGGAATTTCCGTTGTGGAGAATTTCGGTGAGCAGTGGCGCACCATCGAGAAGCGGCACCATTCGCAGATTCGCTCAACGATGGTTGAGGACATGGTCTTTCTTAACGACCGTGTTTGGATTGCGACTCATGACGGACTACTCTCTTATGCAGTGAAGAAGCGAAACTGGAAGCGATACGATGTGCAGGACAATTTGCAGTCTCAGCATGTAACGGCGCTGGCGGTGGCTGGCGACAACCTGTGGATAGGCTCGGACGACGGTCTGGCGGTCATGAACACAAAGTCCAATACGATAGTGCGCATTCCTAATTCAGCATTCGAACTTTCCAAAGTGAACGAAATGCTTATTACAGACGGAATCGTTTGGGTCGGGACTGACATCGGGCTTTACAAGGTTGACGAGCAATCGCACGAATCGGCGGCGGTGATGCTGGAAGGCGGTGTGGTGACAGGTCCAATCACGGAACTGTCCTCGTTTGGTTCAGACCTCTGGATAGCGGCAACGAACTGTGTGGCGAGACTCAGTGCCGACGGCGAGACCAAGACATGGCAGGCAGCGACCTGGTTGAAGATGACAACACCACTTTGTATTATGGCGTCGGATCCTTATGTTTGGGTTGGCACGGACGGCGGGCTGTTTCGGTTTGAACCTGAACGAGAAGCATGGGAGCATTATACAAGGCGGGACGGGCTTGTTGATGACCGTGTGCAGGTCTTACGGGTGGATCGTGGTGATTTGTGGATTGGAACCGCCGGCGGACTTTCGCGGTATTATTATAGCAGACCCGGAAAACCGCGATAAGAATCGGCGAACAAGTTACGGAGAGAAAACTGTGTTTGGACCAGTACGCGAAGGTATATTCTATTTTAGTCGTAAAGACTTTGAACTTGGCCAGGCCGTGAAGGTGTGGTATCTTGGGGAAGGCATTAAACGAGGGTGGCAGGTAACTCCATTGCGAGACGGCCGTCCCTCCGGTCTGACCTATCCTCTTAGTCCTGACATTTGGGATTACCTGTACAGCGAAGAGGAAATGAACGCCGGTGCATTTCGCAGTGCCCGGGAACATTCCCGGGAGCATATGGGGTATACCAAGTAGATCCATTTGGGGGAATCGGGGACAGTCAAACAGATAGTTGGATATGAACAGCTATTCAAATAAGATTCAACTGAAGATTCGTCCTTGTCCTCTTCATTGGACCGGAACATAGCAACTGGACAACCTGCCAACATGACAATTCGGGCAGGATTAAAGGTATATGCCCGGTCTTCGGAGGAATCTGAAGGCCGGGCTTTTGTCTCCAAGTTATGTTAAATCTGAACTTGCGCACTATTGGGGCATTTTTCGTGGCGAGTGTGGATAACTTTCAAGTCCGTGAGAAGTGGCTAAACTGACCTTTCTGTGAATTTAAGCCGGGCTGCGCAACGTGTTGCGGCCTCTTTGAGATAAAGTTGCATAGTTGTTTGAAATATCCAAGAGCGGCAAAGTATTTGCTGATTAATCAACGACCGGACTGTATCCCGGTGATGTTGCACGGTCAAAACACGTGGACCGGTGAAGTACAGGCGCTTGCAAAAACAACCCAGCTTGACTAAATTGCAGGTGTATTGCTGAATTACGGCCACTGGCCGAGATAGAGAGGACTTATGCAGAACAAATTCTCCCTGCGCGTTCAACAAGTGATCCAGTATTCCCGGGAGGAAGCACTCCGTTTGGGCCATGACTTCATTGGCACTGAACACCTGCTGTTGGGCATTATTCGTTTAGGGGACGGATTGGCCGTTCAAATACTTCACAATCTCGGTTGTGATTTGGACGAGCTGCGCGAGTCGGTCGAAGAGATGGTTGACACGACGCGTGGCACGATGAAGATCGGCAATATCCCCTTTACCAAGCGTGCGGAAAAAGTCCTCAAGCTGTCCTACATTGAGGGCAAGAGCTACTCGTCGGACATTATCGGGACTGAGCACTTGCTCCTCGCGTTGCTGAAAGAAGAGGACTCCATGGCGGCTCAGGTGCTGCATGGTTTCAATGTGACATATGAGAACGTGAAAGGTGAATTGGACAACGTGCTGCGCGGCAGCGGTCAGCCCGCTCCGGCCACTCCGCAAGAGAAGACCAAGACACCGAATCTCGATCATTTCTCTCGTGACCTGACGAAGCTGGCTCGTGAGAACAAGCTTGATCCGATTATTGGGCGCGACATGGAAATCGAGCGCGTCGCACAGATACTATCGCGCCGCAAGAAGAATAATCCGGTTCTGATCGGAGAGCCGGGCGTGGGCAAAACGGCGATTGCCGAGGGGCTTGCCTTGCGGATCGTGCAGCAAAAGGTCTCGCCGATTCTATATGGAAAGCGCGTCGTCGCACTGGATTTAGGCTCGATCGTTGCCGGCACAAAGTACCGTGGACAATTTGAAGAGCGCATTAAGTCCATTATGCAGGAGATCGAGAAAACTCCTGAGATTATTCTTTTCATCGATGAGCTTCACACGATCGTCGGTGCAGGAAGCGCATCAGGATCGCTCGACGCATCGAATATGTTCAAGCCCGCTTTGGCACGCGGCGAACTGCAGTGTATCGGAGCGACGACATTGAACGAGTATCGTCAGTCGATTGAGAAAGATGGCGCACTTGAACGTCGCTTCCAGAAGGTGATGGTTGATCCGCCTTCCGTCGAGGACTCAATCCAGATATTGATGGGACTGCGGGACAAGTACGAAGAGCACCACGGTGTCAAGTTCACGGATGAGGCGATTGATTCGGCCGTAAGACTGGCCGACCGCTATATCACGGACCGTTTCCTCCCTGACAAAGCGATAGACGTGATTGACGAGACCGGTTCTTCGGTTCGCATTTCGCACATAGTCATCCCGGACAAAATCCTCGAAATCGAGAAGCAAATTGACGCTGTCAAGCAGGAAAAGGAAGATCTTGTCAAACGGCAGGAGTATGAAAAAGCCGCCATGCTTCGCGACAAGAAGGTGAAGCTGGAGACGATGCTTCGCGAAGAGAAGGAGCGCTGGGAGCGCAGCGAAGCGAGGCCGACGCTTGTGGTGACGCCTGAGGAGATTGCGGCAACTGTGGCGCGAATGACAGGAATTCCTGTGACACGAGTGGCCTCGGGTGAGGGCGAGAGGCTACTGAAGATTTCTGAGACGCTGTCGAAGAAGATCGTCGGTCAAAAGGAAGCTCTGGAGATAATCGCCAAGGCACTGCGCCGTGCACGAAGCGGTCTTAAGAGTCCGACCCGTCCGATCGGCAGTTTCCTTTTCCTTGGAACACCGGGAATCGGTAAGACTGAGCTTGCTCATGCTTTGGCAGAGTATCTGTTCAATGACCCTGAAGCGCTGATTCGCATCGATATGAGCGAATACAGCGAGAAGTTCAACGTGTCCCGTTTGATTGGCGCGCCTCCGGGGTATGTGGGCTACGATGAAGGCGGTCAGTTGACGGAAAAGGTCCGGCGCAAACCATACAGCGTTGTGCTGCTTGATGAAGTTGAAAAGGCTCATCCGGAAGTGTTCAACGTGCTGCTGCAAGTGCTTGACCATGGAGAGTTGACCGACGGCACAGGTCAGAAGGTGGACTTTAAGAACACGATTCTGATATTAACGTCGAACCTTGGCACACGCGAGGCGGCCAAATCCATGGAATTCGGTTTTGGCGGCGGACAGCAAGAGTCCCACGAGAAGATGTCAGGCAAGATGATGGACGAAGTGCGGCGCATGTTCCGGCCCGAGTTTCTGAATCGCTTGGATGAAATCGTGGTCTTTAACATGCTGACGAAGGAAGCAATAGAGCTGATTCTGAACAAGTATATCGATGACATCAACAAGCGGCTCGAAGACCGGGTGCTGACGGTTCAGCTTACGGCGAAGGCGCGCGACTATCTGGTGGACAAAGGATTCAAACCGGAGATTGGTGCGCGATTGATGCGTCGCACAGTCGAGAAGTATGTTGAAGATCCGCTCGCAGAAGAAATTCTTCGTGACCGTTTCCACGAAGGCTCGACAATTCAAGTGACTTTGAAAGGTGATGAGCTTGCCTTCCGTGAGTTCAAAGAAAAGATTGCGGAAGAATCCACCGACGGCGAATAAGCTATTACACTGTTTTTGTTAGATTCCTGATAGGGCAACTAAATGGTTGCCCTATTTTTTGTCTCAGTTGGTAGTTTCAGATTTCCTCTTACGGAGTTCAAACAACTCTCTGCATTAAATTGAGGAGAAACTCGGAAGTGCATAAATATTAATGTTGTGACAGGCTTTAGAGTGCAACATTTAACGCTCTAAATTGTACAATTGTTGAAAGAAAATTCTCTTCCTATGAGTTGACTCGTATTGACATTTTGACACCTCCCCGATAAATTAATACAGGTTTTGGCCAAACCGTTATTCATTTATGGTGCTCTAAGTAAACAGAAAGGAAACGGGAATGAGACTCGGATTTCGTAACTTCAATAGGGGGGGTATTTAGCTCTTCTCCTGGCAATTAGTCTGACGTTTATTAGTACTGCGGACTCATGGGAAATCGTTCAAGTCTATACAGCTCCGGGGAATAATGAAGTATCAGTGCCAGTCGCATACACAGGCACACATTACACCTACGTAGTAGGAACCGGAAACTGTGCCGGAGCCGGACATTTTGAGGATCGTTATGGCCATTGGTCCGCACCAGTAGCAATCTACTCCAATTTTGGAGAGCAATCTGACTGCGGTTCTGCAACATTAGTCTTGAACGAAGGATACGCCTTCGTCAGTCATTGTTATGTTGTGCCAGCAGGTGGAACTGTAAAGGTCGTGGCTTATGACAAGACTAGCTCCTATTTTCAACAGGCATTGTGCGGGCAAGTACAGGAGCAGTAGCGGCCTCAGCAAAAGCGAGTCATCAAATGTGTATCACACTTTGGGCACTGCTTGTGCTTTTCTGCAATTGCGCTCGCGCGAATGTTCTGGAAATCTTCCCGGGGCAATCAATCACAGAGGCGGTGCAGATGGTTTCTCAGGGCGACACAGTTCTCTTAACACCAGGCGAGTATCGTGAATTCGTCAGAGTTCGAGAATTCGGCGTCACAATTTGCAGCAATTTCTTATTCAGCGGGGATACCTCCGACATCCGTTCAACGGTGATTATTGCAGACACCTTGGATATCGACAGCGCGAGTTGTCTGTTTATCTATCTGCCAAACGAACAAGATAGTGTTGTATTAGTAGGCTTGTCCTTTGCAAATGGTCGTGGCACACGATGGATCTCCGATGAAGTAGTCTCAAGCGCCGGCGGTGGTGTGTTCGCGTATCGTAGCCGAGTTAGAGTGTCTCACTGCTTGTTTTCGGAATGCAGTGCAGGAGCAGGAGGTGGTATGGCGGTGATTCACGAAGAACCTGATGTCGGAGGCGTATTTGGAGTATTGCGTGACTGTATATTCTGGAACTGCCAAAGCGCAGGCCCGCAGGGCGGCGGAGGGATGTATGCGCTTTCAATCCCCATCATTCTGGAGCGTACTGTCTTTGAAGCATGTTCTTCAATGTCGATTGGAGGGTATTTTTCGTTTGGCGCGCAAACGGCCATGACAGCTTGTACTTTGCGGAACTGCGGTTCAATTATCGGCGCGGCGCAAATAGGTAGCATTGATGAGAGCGTTGTGAGCGAGTGCGTGTTCGACAGCAACGGCATTCCCGGTCAGGGTGGTTTTCGCGGAGCGTGCCATTTGAGAACAGGTGGTGATGTAAGAGTCCGGCACAATATCTTCAGGAACAACACCACAAGCGATATTGCCCTGACGATGTTTGACTTTGATCGTTTCGGCGTACCGTTTTTGGAAGGTAATGTCTTTGAGTCCCATACAATGGGTCCGAGATCGGGGGCTTTCTATTTCTGGGATTGCGAAGGCGATATTTCGTACAACGTGTTCAGAAACTGTTCTTCTGAATATGGCGCGTCGCTTGTGCCGGGTGGTCGAGGAATAGTCAGAATTCATCACAACATCTTCGCCGGGAATTCCCAGGGTCAGAACGGGTTCGGATCAGTTATAAACTACATTAATGCGGGAAGTATTCCCGCACGTTGTGATTCCAACATATTTGAGGGAAATGTTGGGCCGGTAATCTCTTATGACGAAAATTCTCCTCATCCACAGTCAATATTCGCGCAAAGCAATTGGTGGGGAGATTCTTCAGGCCCCTACCATCCGACACGGAACCCGAATGGACAAGGCGACACATTGCTTTCTGACATAATTGTATTTGATCCTTGGCTTACTGTACGACCTGACACATCTCAATCAATATCCGTCCCCGATAACGACAACTTGGCTTCACTCTCAACGTGGGAGCTGCTGCCAATTTATCCGAATCCGTTTAACAACAGATTCACGGTCAGTATCGCAGGCTTCACACGGGAAGACTTTGAGATATCAATGTTTGATCTATTGGGCCGTAAAGTCTCCGATTTGTACAAGGGAAGGCTCAGCACGCAATCCTTTATGGTGAGCGTGCCCGAATCTCTTGGAAGCGGAGTCTATTTCATCCTGGCGAAAGACAAGCTTCAAACATGTTCAAAAAAGGTCTTGTTTCTGAAATGAAAGTAGACTTGTCAGTCATGTAAGGCGGCCAATTGGCCGCCTTCTTGTTTTTTGCACAATGTGAAAAGCAGCCGCTGGAGGTTAGGCACAGAAGTTTCGGGACAATGTCACAGAAGAAGATGGTCTAAGCAACTTCGACATGTTAAGAAACACAGTATTGTAGACTTGAATAGTCAACTATTCCCCTATTCTTGATTGACCATTGTCATTGACAATAAGATAACAGTGCTCTAAGTTGTTATAGTTTTTTGAAATGACTTATGATACGTTATTGGTGCGAATAATGAAAACAAAATTAGTGACTTTTATCTGTGCCGCACTCTCATCAGCGGCATGGGCTGTTCCCACGACTCTTAACGACTTCTTCCTGCCCGGTTCACAACCGAATCAGTCAGGGAACTTCCGGCCGCCTTCACAGTGCGACAACTGCCATTCAGGCTATGGACTGAACATTGAGCAGCACTTCAATTGGAGCGGGAGTATGATGGCTCAAGCGGCACGCGATCCGCTCTACTTTGCGACTGTAGATATCGCCAACCAAGATGCACCAAATTCCGGTGATTTGTGCATTCGCTGTCATTCACCAGTGGGCTGGCTCAGTGGTCGTTCCACACCGACCGACGGTTCGGGATTGACTGGAATTGACTTTGACGGAGTTCAATGCCACTTCTGTCATAAGTCACTGAAACCGTCGCCGCTTGGAGTCAATCCGTATCCTGCCGACCCGACCTACACCGCGACGACCTACGGACCCGATCAAACCTATCTTGGCACCCTGGCACAAATCCCTCCAGCTTCGGCGAACGGCATGTTCGTCGTAAGCAACGTGGATCAGCGGCGAGGTCCAATTGCCAATGCATCCTCACCACATGATTTCCTGTATTCACCTTTTCATTTGAAATCGGATATCTGCGGAACATGTCATGATGTGAGTAATCCGGTATTTACAAAGAACGCATTCGGTCAGTATGTGCCGAATTCCTTCAACGCACCTGCTCCGAGTTCTGACCTGCGCACGATGTTCCCCGTAGAGAGAACATTCAGTGAATGGTATGTCAGTGATTACAATTCCGCACAGGGTGTGTTCCAGCCGGAATTTGGCACGGATAACGGCTATGTATCAAGCTGTCAGGATTGCCACATGCCCAAGTATGATGGTCAGGCCTGCACTCAAGGCGGAACCCGTCAGAATCTTGGAGTGCATGACTTGACCGGAGGGAATACGATAGTTGGACGATGGGTGCGTGCATTGTATCCCGGAGATGTTAATTCAGCGGCGATTGACTCTGCAACTTTGCGTGCCCGCAGAACTTTACAAAAGGCGGCAACGCTGGAAATTGATGCGGAATTCACCGGCAGCACCGTTCTCGCGCACGTCACCGTGACAAATCAGACCGGGCACAAGCTTCCATCCGGCTATCCGGAGGGTAGAAGGATTTGGATTAACTTGCGCGCCTTCAACGCGTCGGGACAGCTCATCTTTGAAAGTTGCGCCTACGACAACGCAACCGGTGTGCTGGCACATGACGGGCAGGCAAAAGTCTATGAAGTACATCCCGGAATCTCGCCTGGACTAGCAGAAGTTGTCGGACAACCTGCCGGGCCGTCCTTTCACTTTGTATTGAACGACACGGTGTACATGGACAATCGCATTCCACCCCGCGGCGCGACAAATTCCGAACTTTCCGCAGTTCAATCCCCAGTTGTTGATTATATTTATGCGGACGGACAATACTGGGACATTACGGATTACGAATTACCATTTGAGACGGACAGCATTGTTGCAAGCCTGTATTACCAAACGACCAGCAAAGAGTATATCGAATTTCTCCGTGACAACAATGTCACCAGCAATCGTGGAAATACGCTTTACGCACTGTGGGACTCGACAGGAAAGAGTTCACCTGAATTACTTGAGCGGGAGTACTTTCGAGTCATTCACCCGGTTGCGCCGATTGACGACTTGACTATTGTGTGGGACCACCAAACGGCGGATTCCATCTACTTTGTTCTTAACTGGTCGCCGCAGCCGATGGTCGAAGGATATGAGGTCTTGCGGATGCTTTCACCGGAAGATACTGTCGGAACTGTTCTCGCGACAGTTTTGAGTCCTCCTTTTGTGTTAGTTCACACCACTTCGACAACGGAGTTACAATACTTCCGTGTCAGGCCGATTGACTGAGGAAGAAACGCAGCAAGATTCGAGAGGCGGTCAGAAGTGACCGCCTCTTTGCTTTTTGCCTGTGGAACCAGAACTTGAGCATTCGAGTTTACCAAGCGGAAACAGTGGATTTATAAATCTCGAATTTGTATGATGTTATAAATTGAATGTTTTCATCAAGTTTAAGTAGATATTTCAGGAACAGAAACATTTTTTGAATCCCTGTCGTGTACCAAAGTAGAACAAAACAGGGAATTGAGGATACCATGACTTTGCCAGCACAGCAACTGCCGTATTCAAGTTTGACAAACGCCGCCCGCGTCCTTCAGTGGCCGTGTGATTCAATCTACTACCCTTTGAAAGTAGTTGCCGAAGCAAGCTTGCCGACCAGGTTTGGAGATTTCAAGATCGCAGCTTTTTCGCCTACTCCGGACGGCAAGGAGCATATTGCCATGATACGTGGAGACGTGCGCGGCAAGGTGAACATTCCCTTGCGCGTTCACTCCGAGTGCCTGACGGGTGATGTGATGGGCTCTTACCGTTGTGACTGCCGGGATCAACTCGAAGCAGCCCTGAAACACATGTCCGAGCAGGAGTGTGGTATTGTCCTCTATCTTCGACAAGAAGGACGCGGAATTGGGCTGGCCAATAAGCTGCGTGCGTATGTTCTGCAAGAGCAGGGGCTCGACACGGTGGATGCAAACCATGCTTTGGGATTTGAGGACGATGAACGTGACTATCGGGTCGCGGCGGAGATGCTTCGAGCACTGGGCGTCACAAGTGTTCGGTTGTTGTCCAATAACCCCAAAAAAGTCATCGGCTTAGAGCAGTACGGGATAGAAGTCACTGAACGCGTTCGACATCAATTGCCGACAAACTCGCATAATCACTTCTATTTGGAGACCAAAGCGAGAAAGTCCGGTCATCTGCTTGAATTGTAAAAGTTTGCGGGATGAGGGGGGACAAAATAGCAGGCAAAGCCTGCTATTCTTTTGTGACTTGAGTCACGCAAGTGGTCACATAGGTCAAGTGTAGGAGAAAATTGGACAGGATTCACGCAAAGTCTTTATTTTTCTCGTCATCCCTTGACATGACACGGAATGTGACGTATATTTCCGAAAGCCCATCCATGCAGTTTAGATTGTGCGGGCGAAGTTTGGAGCAAATCTGGCCTTGTCGTGACGTTTTGGTTCGCCCCCCTCGTTTCGATAGTTGGGATGCAGGTGTTCTGGCTTCAATTGGCTGGGGATTACTGGTAAGCAAGTTGTCAAGGGGCGGTCGAGAGGGAGCGTCGGACATGGCCAAAAGGCTATACGTAGGGAATCTTCCGTTTAGCGCCACGGAAGAATCGGTTCGTGAGGCGTTTGGAGCCCACGGTGAAGTTCTGAATGTCGCAATGATTATGGACAGGGACACAGGTCGGCCGCGCGGGTTTGGCTTTGTTGAGATGGATGATGCCGGCGCAGATGCTGCGATTGCCGCGATGAACGGAGCGACATTAGGCGGCAGAACTCTGAGGGTGAACGAGGCGCAACCGCGCCCTGAGGGGAACTTCAGGGAGCGCCGTCCGCGCCGCGAGAGCCCCGAACAGCAGTAACCGGGGAACGGAATTGGACATGAAAATCAGGCCCATGCGTGAGCGTGGGCATTTTGTTTGTGAACGAAAGTGCATGATTCTAATGGTGTGAAATTTGTTTCACACCAGAAACTGCCACAAACAGTGATAACTTACATTCTTGGAGCTGGTCCCGCCGGCCTTGCGGCAGGGTACTACATGACGCGAATTGGCTGTGCCGTAACGGTGCTCGAAGCCGAACGGGAATATGGCGGATTCGCTCGAACTTTTTGCCACGGTCCGTTCAGGTACGACACCGGGGCACACCGGTTTCATGACAAGGATGCCGAAATTACTGCAGACATTCAGGACTTGATGGGGAATGAGCTAATCAAGGTTCACGCACCCAGTCAAATATATTGGAACGGCCGCTACCTGGATTTCCCGCTCTCTCCGGTGAACGTGGCACGGCGAATCGGCATCGGGACATTCGTTCGAGCCGGGGCTGACTTTGCATTTGCGCGCCTGCGCAGATCGAAAAGAGATGAGTGGAATTTTGCCGCGAAGGCGTATCGCAAGTACGGCAAGACAATTGCGGACGCATTCCTGATAGGTTACTCGGAGAAATTGTGGGGGGTGCCGGCGCAAAAACTGATGCCGGAAGTCAGCGGAGGCAGGCTCAAAGGGTTAAGTGCACGAACGATGCTCTATGAACTCCTGCGGGGCAAGCAGGAGAAGACAGAACATCTTGACGGTTCGTTCTACTATCCGCGGCAAGGTTACGGTCAAATCGCGGAGCGGCTGGCTGCAAGCATCGGAAAGGAGAATATCCGGCTGTCGACTCGCGTGACAAAACTTCGGCACGACGGTACGACAATTCAATTGATAGAATGCGAAGGTCATGAGTCTGCACGGCCGAAGCGAGTAGTAAGTTCGCTTCCGCAATCGGTTCTGCTGCGACTGCTTGACCCGGCTCCGCCGCGGCAGCTGATTGAAATTGCGGAGGGCATGAAATTCCGAGATCTGATATTGACAGCGCTCTTCCTGAACCGAACTCAAGTTTCGCGAAACGCTTCAATCTACTTTCCATCCGAGGATGTTCCGTTTACGCGACTTTATGAGCCGAAGAATCGTTCAATCGAGCTTGCTCCGCCGAGTCAGACTTGTGCTGTCGTGGAAATCCCTTGTTTTGCTGACCAGCCAATCTGGGTTGAAAATGACACCGACCTTATCGGCAACGTAACCAGAGAGTTGGAAAGAGCCGGTTTGATTCGGGGCGACGACGTGATTGGAGGGAAAGTGCACAGGCTGCGGCGGGCCTATCCTGTGCTCGAAATCGGAATTCATGAGAAACTGGACGAGCTCCGGCGCTATCTGCAGCGCTTTGTGAATCTATATGTGGTGGGCAGGACAGGCCGGTTTGAATACACACATGTGCACGACCTGCTAAGGCAGGGAAAAGAACTCGCGAAGCTGATGCAGACTGAAGCAGCTACCGATCTGACTTTACAAAGAGTTCATAGCGGGTAAGGGTGATGGGATGGAGCTGAAAAACGAAGGGATTGACGTCCTTCTTTTCAGGAAAAGACTCTTGAAACGTCTGTTGACCTCGTGCTGAGAGCAGATTACGAAACTCGGCGTCAAGCGAATCTGTTCTCGAGTATTTAGCGGACACAAACCACACTGTACCTGAATCAGGCAATGATTTTGACAAGTCCGAAACCGTTCGCGGCAGTGCGATGTTTTGCCTGTCAATTTCGAGATAATATCTGAGCGGATGCTCAGCATAGAACGGGAACACGACTAGTCGGTTGCCCGCTTTGAATTCAGAGGAGAGCATCGAAACGGTCTGTCGCCACGGGTCTTTGTCGAGCTTCGTGTACAGATTGTAAAGCGGTAGCAGTGTGAATCCAAGGATAAGGCCGGCAGTGATGAACTGCAGCGGCCTTTTTTGTTGGGCAACAGTCCATCCTGCAAATGCGAGGACTCCAAGCAGCGCTGGCTGAGAATAACGCGGTGAATAGACAGGCACAAGTTGTGACACCAGCCAAGGCACAACCACAAAGCTGGTCAGCAGTGCGGCGGGAAAGAGCATCTGTCTCAATCGCTTTCGGTTTGCTGCGATTCCGACCAATACGATAGCGAGCACAGTCCATTCAAGAGGCTGCCAAAAGAAATACTCTTCAGTCGTCTCGGCGAACATGTTCAGTGTCGGCCGAGTCAGCCATCCCCCGGCTATTCCGGGATTCGAGATCTTGCGTACAAAAGTACCCGCAAACACTGCCGCCATCGGCAGGTACGCTGCAAGGATCCACACGGCCGGCCGTCTCATTGCTCGAAGCGCATCACGGCTCAGAGGGCCAAGCAAGATGAGTTGCGACAGAATGACAAAGGGGCCGTACGGATGAGAATACAAAGCACCTATTGTTGTCAGTACGTATCCGATCTTGGACAGGCGGCTCGGTTCACTTGCACACTTGAGAAGAAAGAAGTGCGACAGAGCAATCAACCATAGCCAGAACGCGTATGGCCGGGCCTCCTGTGAGAAGTAGATCAGGAAGGGGTTGGACGCGGCGAATAAAGCGGTCAAGAACGCGGCGCGTGAGTCGGCAATTCGTCTGACAATAAGCCACAAGGCATGCACGGCAAGTGTACCGAACACGACTGAGGGAAGGCGCAGCGCAAACTCGGAGGTTCCAAACAAAACTGTCCAGACTCTCATTAGTATTGGATAAGCGGGTCCCTGTCGATGACTATCCCAATCGGTCAGGAGGCTTCGAAAACCATTGCCAATGCGAAAATTCATCAACGCTTCATCCAGCCACAGGCTTTCGGAGCTCAAGGTGTATAACCGCAATAGAAACGCGCCGATCAGTAAGAAACTGACGGCGCGTTCTTCATTTGAAAGATATCTACGAATCACATCAGTAACCGCGCAGATTACCGCCGTTATTTCGCTCTATCTTAACATCACGTAGCTGGGGAGACTTAAGCCCGATTCTCAGATAATAACCGGGACTGTATCCGAGTGGAGACCAGTTCAAACTTGCCTCCCAGCAATGAAGGTCCCGCGTGATGGTAACACCGGCATTTTGCGGGAGCTTTCTTTCAAGGTCAAAGTAGTAATTAACAGTTGCAGACCAGCGTGGCGTCAACTGAGCGTCGAAATTTGAACCCAGCGTCGAAGTCTTCGACTGAGTGAGATAGTTGACCGCGTGCCGCAAGTTGAATCTCATACGGATTGGCATGTCAAAAAAGGTGCGCATATCCTCGGATTGGGCTTCAGGCAACGGAGGAAGGTCTGGGCCTCTGTCCTCTAAAGCGCGGCTGGCATTCAGAGGGAGGTCGGATTCAGTGTTCATCGTGTCAATTGGAGCCTCTTGCATCGGCGCGGTCCGGAAACTGAACAGGTCACCGAAGCGTTCAGCACCAATTGAAAAATCCACACTTCCGCTCGCACTCAGGAGTTCTATCGGGGCGTACCACTTCGCATCGTCGCGTTCCCAAAAAAACTCATCAATCTTGCGCGAATTCGAGTGCTGATAAAGCGAATGCACGGTGGATAGATCAAGGCCGACGCCTTCGATCGGACCAACAAGTCTTCCCGGCAGGCTCGTGCGGAAACTGGAACTTAGGTCGTTCCATTTCAGAGAATCCCGTTTGAAATCGACACCGGTCGAAAAATTCGCGCTTAGGAGGTCAAACTTCTTCTCCGTTCCTGCCTCGGCGTCGCCATGCTTCATTTGGAACAGATTACCGAGAGAGAAAGACATGGCTTGCGACAATCCTTCGGGTGTTCCGCCGACCACGCCGCTTTGATCCGCGGCTCGAAAGCGGTCATATCTCAGTTCACGTCCATTATCCAATTTCGCGGATTCAAAGTATCCCCATGCTTCATCAGCGAAGTCCGGTCGATAACGAAACGACACGGTTGGAGTCATCACGTGCCTAAATTGTGCGCGGATGCCAAACGGATGTCTCGCCATGCCATATAGCTTTGTCGAAGCTGAAGCTCCAATGTCAAATGTCGTGCGGGTGAAAAACCCTTCTTCGTCGGCCCGGCTGAACGTGTCCCCATCAGGGACGTATCTGACGGTTTTGCGGGTCCAAACATGCTGCCAGTCCAGGGAAGGATTCAGATTTAAATAGCGCAGCAGTCGTGCGGTGGCGGATAGCCCACCTTGGTGACCAAGTCCATCGCGCTGACGGACGATGCTGCTGTCTGTTCCGTAAATCGTGGTATAGCGGTCGAGATCGGTCGAATCAGGTCTGAGACCGATCTCAACCGGAAATTTCGGATAATTGAAGTCGTTTGAGTAGGATGCTGAATATGTCCACGTAAAAACACGATACCACGGCTCGACAGTCTCTTTAGGTGCCGATGCAAATCGAACTCCGCGCGGCGCTTTCCGGGCGGGGAAGAGGCGACCTTGTTTGTGTGTGAATCGCACGGCAGGAGCGTTCGCGCTCCATGTCTTGCGCTCGATATTTTGAGTGAAGCTGGCGTTAACGCTGGCGCTCCACGGAGAATTCATCCACGATTTTGACAATGTCGCGTTGGATCTCACGGATTGGTTCAGCTGGTCATTTACGGAGCCGATATCGCGTCTGTAGCTTGCATCCGACACATAAGATCCGCTCAAGCCGAAGCGAGTTGTCTGGTCAATTGTCTGAGTATGGTTTGCGGCGACTTGCCAGCGGCGGGTTCTCGCATTGCCGCTGCGCTGCAGGTCAAAGTCATAATCCACATTACCGTTGATCCGATATCTCTTTGCATAACGGAATCCGGCACCTCCCAACATACCTTTTTCTTCATAGTAATCGAAAGTTCCAAGGATATCCATGTAGTCGGACATTGCCCAGTAGTATCCGATATTGCGCAGGAACCGGCCGTTCGCTGCTGATTCACCGAAAACCGGAGTGATGAAGCCGCTGGTGCGTCCTTTCTGAATGGGAAACACTCCGTAGGGCAGAGCCAGTACGGGCACATCGGCGAAATATAGATAAACGGGTTTCGCGACAACACGTTCACCGACTTCAATCTTCAGAATGTCAGCACCGAAATGATAATGCGGTGTGTCAAGCTCACATGTCGTGAACTCACCATGCCGCACGCTTAATACATCGTCTGACAATCGTTTGAACTGTTCGCCGTAGTAAGAACCGTCTTGATAGACGGTCCTGCCGCCTTTGACGCGGCCGATCTTGCTTTTCAGATTGTACGCAATTTCGTCGCCGGTGAATTCTTCAGATCCTTGTTTGAAATGCGGCTTGCCGACTTCAATGACAGTATCGACGACCGCCATTGTGCTGTCGGTGTAGAGCGTATCCATCCGTGACGTAGCGATCATCGTCTGCTCATCCCAGTTCAGAGAAATCCGTTCCGCCGTGAGCACCATATCTTTGTACTCGATACGCGCGTTGCCTTCAAGAACCGTGGAGCGCGTTAGGATGTCAAAGTCAATTGCATCGGCGCTGTATGTTATTACCGTATCAACGCCGTCGTTGCGAACAGACACAGCTGTGTCTGGAAGAGTCTCTTGAGCAATCAGGAGCCCGGCTGCGAACGTGAACAGGAGAACAAGAAATGCCACGGGCTTTAGCGGTCGGCAAGCTCCGCCAGAAACTTAACGCGCCAAACTTCACCCGGACCAAGGCGGAGCTCCCATGAATAGAGAGTGGCGACAGATTGAAATACGCGTTCAAACCCGCCCTCGGACAGTGATACGCTTTCAATGGGGGTCCGCCACAATCGCGCCGGCACGCTGTTCTCAATTCGGACAGCCAGACCCTCGTGTTCATCTGCAAAGTGAACATTTGAAACGTTATGATGTTCCATTGTTTCACGCAACGGACGTTTGACGAAATCCGTACCCGGAATTGTAAAGCTATGCTTCCCGGAATTCGGTGCCATAAGAGCGAAGTTCCACTCCACACCAAACGGTCCGTGCATCTCGTGCGTAGAGAGATTGCTGACCGAGTAGTCAACCGATACTTCCGCCCGGGCAGAGGCGACTCGAACAGTCTTTGTAACGCGGACCGGCAAGGTACCGAGTTTGCCCGTTCTTGACAGCGTGACCCCGTCTGGAAACATTTCAAGCAGCTCATACTCACCGAGAAGAAAATCGCCGTAATCTGCCAAGACTCCGCTGCGGAACTGGTCGATTGTGCCGTCAAAACCGTGAAAATGGTCCAACAGTGATTGTCGCGGCCATTTGTCATTAGTGACGAGATTCTCGAGTCCCTCTTCCTTCTTCAAGACAAGGTCGTGAATGGACTCGACGGCAGAGTCATCTTCCGGGTCGGCGACAGTAGCGCGGGCGACATCGGAATGATAGGGCTCTTCCCGGCGCGTCAGAGTATTGAGAACATTATATCCGCGGGGTCGAAAATCCCATTCGAACAGCGATCCGCCTTTATGAGGGGCGAGATACGCGTTCATGTATGCATTTTCAATCAAAAACTCGCTACGGCCGTCCATATCATGATCGACTTGATGCACTTCCGTCCACTTCCGGCCACGGTGAAGCAAGTTGTCAATTGTGAATTCCCCCTGAATCAGCTCTTTCCAGACAGCGTGACGCAAATGCGGCAAGTACAATCCACCGAACACGCCGTGCCAATACGGGCAATTACATTGGCCTCGCAGCACCTGAGTCTGATACTCTGGATTGGACTTGCGATTCGACAGCGAATGAAACTTGCGGGAAACTCGCAGCATTTTCTTCTGCAGATAATTCGCCTCCGGGTACTTTCTCATGAATCCACGCCAAAAACCTCCTTGCACAAACGGCCGGACTTGCGGCCAGTCTTCGCGCTCCTTTAGCTCATGGACGAAATGCACGAATTTCTTGCGTGCAGCAGTCGGAAGAGTCCATTCCCCCATTTCAAAGTAGGAACCTGTCGGCAAGTATGTGCGCCCAAGCGGCTTTATCCTGTCGCGAGCCTCTGCCATTGTCAAGAGTTCAACTGTGTCGCTGTGGTCTGCCAA
Organism: bacterium; assembly: GCA_013360195.1. Classification (NCBI taxonomy): domain Bacteria; species bacterium. The sequence goes on along the minus strand of JABWCQ010000010.1, from coordinate 146,569 downwards.
GGCCTGAAAGAACCTCTTCAACCACCCGTCTTCATAAATCGGCCTGTACGTGCGCGGCCAGAGTCCGAACTTTTCACCGTCGTCGCCCATCAGAAACAGCGAATCAGGACGTCCGTCTGATTGCTCAAAGATGTAATCAAAAGTTGCTTCCGGTTCCCGGAACGGAATTGCATATCGCAGCGCTTGATGATTCGGGAACATTGCCAGCGGACCATTGTGTGATTCTGTGATGTAGTACCCGTTCAGCTCTTCAGGCAAATGTCCAGCGGCGAGAAACAGGTCGTCATCCATAGATATGTACTCTACACCGGCTTCCACAAGCAGTCCGGCGAAATGCGGTTCCCAAACCCGCTCAGGCAGCCATGCGCCACGGGGTTTTGCACCGAATCTCTTCATCAAATAGGCGTTCATGCGGTCGAAGTGTTCAATCGCATCTTCGCGCGGAATGGCCGCGAGCACCGGCTCATAGAATGCACCGCCGATTAATTCTATTTGTCCGCGGTCGTGGAGCTTCCCGATCAAATCGAGATATTCCTTTAGATTCTTCTCGCACCACTCAAGCAAGCAGCCTGAAGTATGCAGACTAAGACGGATTTGTGGGAAATCAATCAGAGTTTGAAGAAATGGTTTATAGCTCTTTTCATAGGCCTCGGCAATCACATGGTCGAAGTTGCCGATGGGCTGATGATTATGCAGTTCTAAGCAAAGATAGACTTTTGACACGAGTAAGCGGAGTTAAGTGAGAAATTGCGGCAGGGGAATAGTTACTCGGGGTAGATATAAACGACTCGGTTCAGGATGACTTCTTGGCCGTCGGCAAGAGTGTCAACAAGCGCGTAGGAAAAATCGGCGCGTTCTTCGACCGAAGGAGAATAGCCGGCACACTCAACGCGATAGTAGATGGTCACATCTTCCGTAATCTTGTCCCAAACCTTGACAAAGTTGTTTGAATTGCGGCATGCCGCATCGCGATCTTCGGTTTCATCTCGATACTTCCATTTCACATGTGCGCATTCCGGAATTTCCCTGTTAGGGAATGCTCCGTCACGAACGGTCACATTCAGGATCCAAACCGGTCCGACCTGTTCGTCATCATCTTTCTTGTCACACCCGATCACAATTAGTGAAAGCACCAGTGAGCAAAGCACCGCGCGTACCATGCTGGACTCCATTATAAAGACTGTTCAAACCAAAGTGCGGCTGCACCGAGCATCCCGGCATAGTAGCCGAGTTGGCCGGGCAGAATTTTCAGAAGCTCCGTATGCGGCGGAAGCGCACGTTTCCGTAAATGGTATTTGAAACGATCGAAGAAGTACTCGGCCTGGTGAGTCGTCCCGCCGCCGATGATGATAGCTTCCGGATTTAGCAGGTGGACCCATGTTGCGGCCGCTTCAGACAGCTGCCGGGCGAGAATATCGTGAATCTCCCTTGCTCGCGGTTCACCTTGTGCGGCCAGCTCAGTAATCCGGCGGGGTGTCGGAAATTCACCGGTCTTGAAGCGTTCATCCACAAGCCGGTCGAACGCAGTCCGTCCGACAAATGCCTCTACGACACCTTGGCGGTCGAGAATCGCAGGTCCTTCTGGAGCGATAATTGTGAACCCCATTTCTCCGGCAGCGCCGCGCGCACCGCGATAGAGTTTGCCGTCAATGAAAATCGCGCCGCCTAATCCTGTGCCCATGGCACACGCGGCGAAATGCTTGAAGTTGCGTGCGGCACCCCAGCGATGTTCTCCTACGGCAAAGTTGTTTACGTCATTATCCATGACTGCCGGAACGCCGATGGCCTCAGAAATCTTCTGGCGAATAGGTTTCCCCAGCCAATCGTTGAAATTGGGTGCCCACAGAACCGTTTGCATGGACTCATCGACAACTCCGGGTGCGCCAATTCCGGCTCCTTCAGGTCGTGCAGCGTGCTTTTCGCAAAGTGATTTCACAACGACGTGAAGAGCGCTGACCACAGCGCTCAAGTCACGCGGCCTCGGAGTCGGAGTGGTTTCCTTGTCAATCAGTTTTCCGGTTTCGGTGACCAGGCCAACTTTCAAATTGGTGCCGCCGATATCAATGCCGAGAGCGAGCCGTGTAGAGTTCATTCAGGAAGGCCGTCGCTCTCAAAGCGCAGCCGGTATTTGTTATCGTCTTCAACAACCAATGTAATCAGCTTCGGCGAGTCACCGGGCTCAAACTTGAATTGCCCTGAGATTGCACCGCTGGGAGTGGGTACGTAAATCTGGCATGTAAATACTTCCTTCAATCCCGTCGCGGCAAGCCAGACACGATTATTGGCAAAATCGTAGTCCACGTAGAGTTCACCTTCGGCAAACGGCACCCTTGCCCTCGTGCGGCCCCATCCCTGTGGAAGCCGCGGATCAAACGTAATGCTTCGTTTTCTCCATTGGGGTCGAATTCCGAGGTAAGCCTCGACAACTGTCTCAACTTCCGCGGCTGCCGAATTCACCGGTTCGTCGCCGAAGAGTGGCTGTGGAAAAACGCCCGGATGGAAAATATCAAGCATGGTTCGCTGGGTTATGTCCCAGTGATCAGAGAGCCGGGTCCTGACATTTTCCGAAAACCGGTAGCGCAACCGATCCATTTCCAAAGGCCATGGTAGATTGGCGACTGCATGCCAATCCGGACTGACTTCAGTTAGCCATCCCAAGCTCCCTCTGCCTGCTATTCTCAATATGGCAACCGTATCCGGTGCGACAAAAATCTCCTTTACTTTTGACTTCGCCGTTGAATCGCCGCCGACGAAAGTCTCGTAAAGTGCAAGTGTGTCTTTACGTTGTGCGGAGTTTTCTCTTCTCCACAATCGTACTCGGCGCTTCAACTCATCTTGCGCGTCGTCCAGCGCCGTCACGGCCTGCTCACGATACACCTTGCGAATGTTTGCGCGGTCAGTGGCAAGGTTTTCCTCTGCGAATGTCCACAGCGTGGCCTCGCGCAGTCGGTCTTCTATAGTTGCGCCACGCTCGATCTCCCGCGAGGTTGTGTCAATACGGCTCATGGCCGCATCGAGCAGCGGTTCTTTCGCCAGCAGCTCGTTCCCGTCAACCGTTCCCCAATCATACATCGCTTGATAGGCGGCCAATCCGTAGGTGAGCAAATGAACCTGTTCATTTGGCTCCGACATCCGTGCCAGATACTGCGGTGAAAACTCGGCGTGTACTAACCATTGTGCCCGTGTCAATTCCGCCGCGTGTTCAAGTTCCGAAGCAGGTTCAGGTATTACTTCGTGAACCGGCGGAATTGAAGCAATCAGAAAAGCGAGCGCCTGATCATTGGAAATCAGTTCAGTATCAATGTCCAGACCGCGCTCACCCCGACGGCTCGGCAGCGGCGACCAATGAAGCGTAAAACTGCGGTGTCGTGTGCTTCCGAAATCAACTTCAGCCGCGATTTCAGACGATGAGCGCGGCAGCGGCGTAAAGTCATTCGCTGCCTGAAGCTTCCAATGGTCGCCCCACGGCAGTGCGATGTCCATGCCAGTCTTGGTCGCAGTCCATGTCTCTTCCAAGGCCGCAAGTCCTCGCTGTTTCACACCGGTAACGTCGATGCCGACTCTTGCCTTGACATTGAGACTTGCATCTCCGGTAAACCTGCACTCTATACTGCAGCCATCCTCCGCGGCAAGTACGACAATACTGACTCCAAGACCCATATTGGCCATCGACAGGCCATTGACCAGCCTCACAGGAGACGAAAACAGGATGGGTCTGTCACTGTTGCCAGTGTACCAATCAAGATGAATCAGCTTCCTGTCGGGAGTCAGAATTCTAAGCCGCCCTTCGTTTTCGCCGACATCAGACAAAGGCAGGAAATCCCAGCCGCGAATCAGGCTGACTCCTATCCCGGAATCGGGCAGAACGATGGTTAACTCTTGTTTGCCATGCAAATAAGGGTTCAACTGCTGTAGCGCCGGTTCACCGCAGCCTCCCCAGAGATAACAGCTGAAAATCAGTAGAAGCAGATGCAGATGCTGTTTTTGCATAGATTTAGAAGATACAAAACGAGCTAAACAGGTGCAAGAACAATATGCCTCCTCCGTCATCACCGGAAATTCGCAATTTGGTTGGCGGATGCTTATATTTTCAAGAGTTGCTGGAACAACGGCTGTCAGCTTGAGGTTCAAGGTGAACATGCCGGCAAGGAATACTCCTCCCGGATTTCAAATCAATCAGACTATATGACCAAAACTCCTCCAAACCCCGATAAGATTCGGGAAGAAATCGGCGAGTTCCTCAAGGAGCGCTATGGCGAAAATGTTGCCGTCGCCGACTACGATCTTAACGTACCCCACGAGGGAACAGAGACAAAGCCGCGGGGATCAAGTCTAGACGGAATAGATTTCAGCCTCCGGCCGACAGAACTTGAAGCCTACCTGAAGCAATATGTCGTTCATCAGGACGAAGCGGTAGAGATACTGGCGACGAAGATTTGTACACACTTTCATCGCCGCAAATGGGAAATTGAGCACCCGTCCGATGAACCCTCGGTTGGCCGTATCAAATCCAACATACTGATGATTGGTCCGACAGGCGTCGGTAAGACATATATCGTCAAGCTCATTGCCGAGAAGCTTGGCGTGCCTTTCGTAAAGGGAGATGCAACGAAATTCTCAGAAACAGGTTACGTGGGCGGCGATGTGGATGACCTCGTTCGCGACCTTGTCCGCGAGGCTGGAGGAGACATTTCGTTGGCCGAATTTGGCATTATCTATGTGGACGAGATAGACAAGATTGCCGCGGCTGGAAACATGGTCGGACCGGACGTTTCTCGCACGGGAGTACAACGTGCGTTGTTGAAGCTCATGGAAGACACAGACGTGGACATGCGGACACCGCACGATCTTGCCAGCCAGATGGAAGCAGTCATGGAAACACAGAGGCGTGGCAAAGCAGTGCGCAAGAAAGTCTCGACCAAAAACATGCTGTTTATCATGTCTGGAGCGTTTGCTGGTCTTCCCGATATTATACGTCGCAGGCTTGCGAAAGGTACGATGGGATTTTCCCGTGCGACGGAGATTCCCACGGCCGATGCTGAACTGATTCGGCGCGCAAACACGACGGACTTGATGCAGTACGGATTTGAATCCGAATTCGTCGGGCGGTTGCCGGTTGTGGCGCAGCTGACCGACTTGAGCGAGGAAGCTCTCTACGACGTCCTGCGCAATCCGCACTCGGCGGTTATACAAGGCAAGAAGCGCGACTTCGCGGCCTATGGAATAGAGCTCGATTTCAACGATGAAGCTTTGCGTGAAATAGCGCGTCGTGCGCACGCCTTGGGAATAGGGGCTCGGGGATTGACCTCAATCGTTGAACGAGCACTCATTAAATTTGAGAAGCTGCTGCCTTCCTCGACTATCCGCAAGTTGATGGTAACGGTAGACCTCATTGAGAATCCGCAACGAAATGCCGAGGATTTGCTGATAACAGATGCCGTGAACACATTCCAACGGAGTTTTCTGGAGAAACATGGCTTGATACTTGAGATTCCGCCGGCTTCCCAGCAGTGGATTCGAAACCATCTTGATAAGGATCCTGTCCAGCTTGTGTTCAAATTGCAGCAGATGTTCACCAACTACGAATACGGATTGAAGCTTGCAGGTCGACAGAATCTCGAGGTGACGCCTGAAGTTTTGGCCGCTCCCGAACAGTATCTTGATGCCATGATCAAGAAAGCATATGTGGAACGTGGCGAAGGGTAATCTGCGCGGATTTCGACAAATATGTCTGGAAAGCCTCAAGCACTGGCTTGGGGCTTTTGCTTGGCAAGGAAGGTTGCTATTGCGCTTTGCGGTTTACCTCGCTATCTTGCTGCGGGTCCCTGTTGCGGCGAGAAAAGAGGTGTCCAATGAAGCCGTTGCCGGTCTTGGAAAAATCGCAAGTCACGACCGAAGTTCTGAAGAAGTGGCCGCTGGAATACATTCGCCATTTGCATGTTGAAATGGGACAGCAATGCAATGTCAGGTGTTCCATGTGCTATCAGGTGGACTTTTCTCCCGCGACAAGATTGCCTGATGTTGTCTGGAAAGAACATCTTGCCCCGGCATACGGCCACTTGTCGAGCTTGACAATGCAAGGTGGAGAACCGACCGTCTTGCCAAATTGCAGGGATCTCCTGCAGAATATTGTCAAGAATCATCCTCAGATTTCGCTGGATACTGTGACCAACGGTGTTCAATGGAAAGGTCTCTGGGAGGACGCGTTTCTAGCGCAGGGCAGTTGCGTGAATTTCAGTTTGAACGCGATTTCGCGCGAGCTTTACGAAAACATTGTCCAGTTTGGCCGGTACGACGAAGTCGTTGGTAATATAGACAGAATGGTACACCGAAAGCGGCAAACGTCGTCGCAAGTAATTCTTCGGACGAGCACCGTTGTTCTTGCGGAGACGATACACGAATTGCCGCGATTCATCGAATGGTCGGCAGAGCACGGGCTCGACCAGGTTATCTTTCACACGGACACTGTTCTTTCCGCAAAGCCGGGTGACGGCAAGCGGGTTCAAGGCTTCATTGGAGAAGCCTATGAAATGGCCGAGCGCCATCCTGAAATCAACGTACTTTCCCTCAACGAATTTGACTGGTTCTATTCAGTCTCGCATCGAATTGACCCTGTTCGGCCACGAGCGTTATTCTCCCGCCCAAGAGGGGCATGTCCGTTGGCTTTTGACACGCTGTTTGTTTCTTACACCGGACTTGCGCGACCCTGTTGCAAGTCTTGGTTTCGCTTTGGAAATCTGAAAGCGAAGCCGGTGGAGGAGGTCTGGAATAGCCGGGCGGCCATGCTGTTTCGGTCGCGGATGCTTAGTGGAGACTTCCGCGATTGCACGACCGTCTGCGATCTTAACACACACCCCATTAATCAGGGATACTCCGATGCCCGGCGGTTCTACTGGCTTGTGAAATCTGAACCTCGACAGGTAAGGGCAAAGGTCGCGCGAAAGCTCGGGTTGACCAGTGCTCAGCACAACTAGTCCGTTCCGAACAAAAATTAGTGTCTCCGCTGAACTGACTGAAATACCGCCGGATTGCATCCGGCGTTTTCATTAGCTAAATTCTGTCATGTCCTTGATCAGCCACTCGCCGCTGGCCGAACGAATGCGCCCGCAGTCGTTCGACGAATATGTCGGGCAGGAACACCTGCTCGGGGAGGGGGCGCTCCTTACACGTCTAGTGAAGTCGGGCTCGATTCCCAGCCTGATTTTCTGGGGAGATCCCGGAACAGGCAAGACGACGCTGGCCCGGCTCCTGGCCAAGACGCTCGACTACGTATTCGTTCAGGTTTCTGCTGTGGCGACAGGTGTGCCGGAGCTAAGAAAGCAGCTGGAGGCCGCAACTCTCCGCCGAAAGGGCGGCCAACGTACTCTCCTGTTTGTGGACGAAATTCACCGCTGGTCAAAGTCCCAGCAGGATGCCCTGCTTCATGCCGTTGAGGACGGAACGGTAACGCTCCTCGGAGCCACGACCGAAAACCCGTCCTTTGAAGTTATTTCGCCTCTCTTGTCCCGAGCCCGAGTTTTGCGCTTGAATCCGCTTTCAGCGGACCATCTCAGGGAACTACTTAACCGTGCATTGAGTAAGGATGAGGAGCTTAGGGGGGAAAACATCGATATTGATGAAGAGGGAGTTGCCGCACTGCTGACCCTTTCCGGAGGCGACGCTCGCACACTATTTAATTCTCTTGAACTTGCGAGCCAAATCGCAACGCCTGTGGACGGTCGCAAGCTCATTGACCGTGTCCTGCTTGAAAAAGCGGTTCTGAGGCGCCTTCCTCGGTACGACAAGGCGGGCGACCGGCATTACGATACCATCTCCGCTTTTATAAAATCGGTACGTGCAAGTGACCCGGATGCGGCGCTCTATTACATGGCGCGGATGCTGGAGGCTGGTGAAGACCCGTTGTTTATAGCGCGAAGATTAATTATCTTAGCAAGCGAAGATATTGGCAATGCCAATCCCAACGGGCTGGTTCTTGCGACATCCTGCTTCCAGGCGGTTCATGCGATCGGGATGCCAGAGGCTCGTATTGTCTTGTCACAGTGTGCGACCTACCTTGCCTGTTCGCCCAAGTCGAATGCCGCCTATGTGGGGATTGACAAGGCGCTTGAGGCGGTTCGGCAGGAAAGCAGTCCGGCTGCGGTTCCCATACATTTGCGCAATCCTGTCACTGGACTCATGAAGCGCGAGGGGTACGGCCAAGGTTACATATATCCTCATGACCGGCCGGGACACTTTGTCGAGACTGACAATCTTCCCCAAGAGCATCGCGACACAAATTTTTATGAGCCGAGTGACCAGGGCCGCGAACAGGAGTTATCCGAACGGCTGACGCGCTGGTGGTCACGGCGGCGAAAGCCTTAACGTTACTTTATGGATTCCCACGAAATACTTTCACAGTTCGATTTCTACCGCAATGCCTCAGGTGCGCTTCAGAAGGAAGTGCTTGCGCGCGCGCAATATGCCGTACTCGAGGGAGGAGTGGAAGTCTATCGTGAGGGCGAGACCTGCCAACGCATCGCATTTGTCGGTGACGGCAGCATTCGCGTGTTCAAGCGCCATGACGGTGGCCGTGAGATTACCTTGTATCATGTTCGGCAGGCGGAATCCTGTATTTTAACCACGTCTTGTGTCTTAACAGGCAAACGCTACCCCGCAACCGCGGTTGTGGAAGCCGAGCATGCGGTGGAGGCTGTGGTGCTTCCTCCTGAGCACTTTCACCGCTGGGTGCATGAGCATCAGGTGTTCAGGGATTACGTTTTTACGATGATGAGTCAGCGAATGTCGGACATGATGTCGCTGATTGAGGAGATTACGTTTGGCAAAATGGACAATCGGATAGCGCACTTCCTGATTGAAAAATTCACCGGTGAAGGAACATTCTTGCGAAGCATCCATATCACACACGAGCAGATTGCCGACGAACTTGGCACGGCCCGTGAAGTTGTGAGCCGGCTGCTCAAAGAGTTCGAAAAAGCGGGTGCACTGGAGCTCGGTCGTGGTCGCGTGCGCATGACCAACGAACGGCTTTTGCGTGCATTTGCGGGAGAGTTGGCATAGTGTTTTTCCATCCTTGCAGGTACCTAAAAGGAGCTGAGAATGAACAAGCTGCAAATTCTCTCTATTTTCGATGTGTTCAATAACGCATCTCCGGCGCTCAGGCAGGCCATGCTCGACGAAGCACGAGTCATGGAGATTGCCGCCGGCGCCCGCGTCTTTAACGAAGGTGACGCCTGTCAGGTTGTTCCGTTCATTGGGTCGGGCGGTGTGAGGGTCTTCAAGCACAATGGCGGCCGACGTGAAGTCACCCTCTATCACGTTTCCGCGGGCGACAGTTGTGTGATGACGACATCGTGTGTGGTGAATCATCAGAACTATCCGGCCAGTGCTGATGCGACGCCCGGCGGTCCTCTGATATTTGTCTACTACACACCGCAGCAGATGCGAGAGTGGATAGAGACCTTTCCGGAGATGCGGGCTCATGTGAACGCAATGATGCACAAGCGAATGGTGCATTTACTGGGCTTGATCGAGGAACTCACGTTTACGCGCATGGACAGGCGCATTGCATCATTTTTGCTGCAAAAGTTCACCGGTTCGGGTTTTTCGCAAAGTCTTGAAATTACCCATGGACAGATTGCCGATGAACTTGGGTCTGCACGCGAAGTCGTGAGCAGATTGCTGAAAGAGCTCGAAAAATCCGGCGCGGTTGAGCTGGGAAGAGGCCGCGTGCGCATGACCAATGAAAACATGCTCCGCGTTTATGCAGGCCAATCGTCCCGATATGTGAGTTCGTCACGGTTTTCGGATTAGCGGCTGAGTAAGTTTACTCAGTCGCTTTTTATTTATCCGTAAATTGAACTGAGGAGATTCAGGTATGAAAGTCAACGTAGGTTCCGCGGACAAGACGATTCGCATTATTGTAGGTCTTGGCCTGATTGCCTGGGGCATCTTTGGCAAAACTTGGTGGGGCGCCTTGGGAATAATCCCCCTGGCTACCGCGCTGATGGGCTGGTGTCCGCTTTATACCATGTGCGGCGCGAACACTTGCTCGACCAAACCGGCCAAATAACGAAACGCTCACATACGGATTAACCTTGAATCCGGGTTGATTGGCGGCCTCCATTTAGTCCAGGGAGGCCGTTTTCATTTGTTAAGTTACTTGATTTGCACACTTGCTGCGCAAGAAAACATCGCAAATGATGCATAGAATGCACTCATTTTTTGAAACGAATATATACATATAAGAATAAAAATTATATATTTACAAAAAAGTATGCACGTAGCACGACTTTTGCAGTAAGTTGACCCGTGTCTTGGTGGGCACAGTCCTCCCGGGTAATCCAAGCAGGAGGTCAACATGAATCGGTTCGTTTTAGTTCTTTTGACGTTCGCGGTGGTGAACTCGGCTGTTCTCGCCTCGGCTACCAAGCCAATGCGAAATGTAAAGCCGGTTGATGGCCGTGAAACCCCCGCCTTCGAGCACATTCCAGATCCTTCAACGTATGGTCCCCACCGCGATGCGTTGGATGATTTGGTCGGCACAGCGTATGTTGCCGGAAACACGTGGTACGATTATCAGCATAATGGTACCTCAGGGAAAATGATCGGTGTCGACGAACTCGGGTTTGTACATGTCGTGTGGATGCGAGCGGAAGACGCAAGCTTCAACGACAGACACGCCTATTACAATGTCTGGGATCCAGCAACAGAGTCCTTTACGATTGAACAGGGCCAAGCCGACGGTTCAACTCGAGGCGGATATGTCTCCCTTGCCGTGAAGCCCAACGGTTTTGCCTTTCCTGGCTTTCATCAGGAGATTGTCCAAAATGGTACTGCGCATACCGCCGCGAGCTTTGACCTTGTTGCGCGGGCCGGCGCGATGACGGGATCGGAGCCAACCTATCTCTTCGAGAACAATGAGGAGATGGAGATTATCTGGCCAAAGACCGCGATGGATAGACACGGCAAGCTCCATTTGGTGTCAACGGAGAACCCGGCCAGCGGACAGGCTGGCGATCCGCAGCGTATCTACTATTCCCGCGGAGTTCCACAATTTGACGGAGACTTCTGTGTGGACATTCTCTGGGAACCCGTTTCGGGTGGTGCGCACTTCCGAGAAATGGATACCGTCATGGTCATCGCACCTGACATTGCCTGTTCACGCTACACAGATCGCGTTGTAATTGCCTGGACAAAGAGCCGGGACACGCTTGACAACAATCCGACTCAGTACAATAATGATGTCGTTTACTCGATTTCTGAAGACGGCGGACTCAACTGGGCACCGGAAATCAACGTAACGAACTTCGCTTATCCGGATTGGGATTGCGCCTCCGGTGATACGCTGCAATGCGATGCCGATACATTCCGCGCCTACACGGACTGTTCGGTCCTGTTGGACGAGGACGACGACGTGCACATTGCCTTCATGACAACGCACTACTATTCGCTTGAAGGTACGATCTCGCGATACTCGTCGCAAATCTGGCATTGGGGCAGCGACTCGGGTTACGTCTCACCAATTTTCGCGGTTGATGCCACCTATGGTGATACGAACTGGGCGGCCGATCTGGGTGATTGGCAGTATGTGCTTCAGCGTCCAAACCTCGCGATTGACCCGATTACGAATCATCTCTATTGCTGTTTCGTTCTGGCCGATTCCGATAACTGGTCGAACATCGGCATCCCGATGCAGGATGTCTGGATTTCCAAATCATGGAATGAAGGCGTTGCTTGGACACAGGCTGTAAACGTTACGAACACCAATACGGGTCAATTCGTGGAAGTAGGCGAAAGTGCACACGAACGTGACGCGACGCTTGCCGAGACAGTCACGCAATACAATGGCGAAAGCTTCTTGCACCTGAGCTACATCTTCGACCGCGATGCGGGAGGGGCTGTCGGCGATAACCCGACCGGTTCGCCAACCGACAATCCGGTGCATTATCAGCGAATTAACATAAACGACATCCCGAACATGCCGCTCTGGCCAAATAACTCGCCAGTATTGCATGTGGACTCTACCGATATGCCGCCCCTCGTGACAAGTTCGGTGGATAACGGTCGACCGGGAGTTCCAAGCCAGTTCACGCTCCATCAGAATTACCCGAATCCGTTCAATCCGAGCACGACCATACAATTTGATCTTGCACAATCGGCTCGCGTGACCCTCAAGGTGTTTAACGTCCTCGGTGAAGAAGTCGCGACATTGTTAAACAGCTCGCCGCTTGAACCTGGTGTTCAAGCCGTGAACTTCGACGGCTCTTCGCTGGCTTCCGGCGTGTATTTATACCGTCTCGAAGTGAATGGGCTGATGCAATCCCGCAAAATGGTTTTGATGAAGTAGTTCCCAAGCAGGGAGCAGGCGACTTCTTATCTCCGGTCGCCAGTTTGTGAGGCCCGTGCCGCGGACCTCAGACATAGAGCGTGTGCGTACGCAAGCAGGTGTCGTAGCGTACACGCATTCGAAATCGGGCGAGGTCCAGCGGTGGCCTCGCCCGTTTTGCATTCATGCCGCAATGCACCGAAAACTCAGTTGACCCAACAATGTTCAACTTATGAACAACTATCAGAGTATTCAGAAATTGGCAATGTAGAGGTTTAATAAACGCTGTTCATTAAATGACCATTGATATTGCTTCACTTAGCTTCGAAATCTGTCCAAAACGTCCTTGCAGTTTCGCCTCGCTTGATGCACCTTATTAAAGTCGAATTCCAATAGAAAGGGTAGTACGCTCAACTTAGCAGGGAAATTCTAGGAAATCAGAAGGGTTCGCCTGCACGACTCAGATGGAAAGGAGGTTCGGATGAAAAATCCGAAATACATCACCCGCTTAAAGCAGGTGGCCGAGCTCTCCGAAGAGCAGAAAGACGAACTGCGAGTAGTCACAGAAAAATTCGTATTTCGCAGCAACGACTATTACCAGCAACTTATCGACTGGAACGATCCGGACGACCCGATAAAACAGCTAATTATGCCGAACATCCGCGAGATGGATGACTTCGGCAAACTTGACGCCTCAGGAGAACACAACTACACCCGAGTCCCGGGACTTGAGCACAAATATCCGTCCACGGCATTGCTTCTTTGCAGCGATGTTTGCGCCGGCTACTGCCGTTATTGCTTTCGCAAACGGCTGTTCATGAATGATAACGAAGAGGTTGTCAAGGACATCAAACCCGGCCTTGCCTATATTCGCCGTCATCCAGAGATTAGCAATGTACTCTTGACCGGCGGCGATCCGCTGATCCTCGCGACTCTGCGGCTCGAGGAGATTTTTGAGCAGTTGTTTGCGATCCCGCACGTTCGAATAGTACGGGTCGGCACCAAGTTGCCCGCCTTCAATCCCTATCGGATTCTGAATGACCCGAAACTGCTTGACCTTTTGGGCAAGTATCGGTCCCGTGACCGGCAGGTGTATATCATGGCACATTTTGATCATCCGCGCGAGTTGACAGTACCGGCAGTCGATGGACTGCGTGCTCTGCTGGATGCCGGTGCGTGCGTGGTGAATCAACACCCTATCATTCGCGGTGTGAACGACAGTACAGAGACACTCCGTGAGCTTTGGGACTCATTGTCATTCATCGGAGTTCCGCCCTACTACGTCTTCCAATGCCGTCCCACCGCCGGAAACGGGCCCTACGTGACTCCAATCGAACGCAACATGGCCATGATTGAGGCCGCTCGCGCACAGGCTTCCGGTTTGGCCAAGCGAGTCAGGTTTGTGATGTCACACATGACCGGCAAGATTGAACCTGTCGCCATGACGGCAAAACTAATTGTGTTCCGTTATCACAATGCCGCCGAGCCGCAGAATGAGGGCAGAGTGATGATTTTCGGACGGAATCCCGAAGCGTACTGGCTTGATGACTACAGAAACATTATCTCGACTCATGTCATGGCAGACGAGGTTTTGGCGGACTTGGCCGCCTGACCGCACCCCCTGAACTGCCGTTGGCGCCTGGCGGGCAGCAGACATGCTGCCCGCTTTTCTCTGTAAGTTGAGCATTCTCTTGCCTCTGGCTTCTCCCGCCAAGCGTCCTCGAATTCTTCTCAGCCTGTCTTAGGTTTGTTCCTAACTTCCTGTTATTTCGCTCTCTGAGAACTCTCTGTGTATGTGGCCAAACAGCGACCAACCCTTTCATTTATAGGTATTTGTTTGTACCTTTTAGATTGAAAAAGCCTAACTTGGAGAAACGGATTGCTTCGCCACTCACTCATCCTTTGTGCATGCTTGACGCTTCTCTGGGCTGTCAAGTCCCTCCATGCTGAAGTCCCGCGTTACATCAGTTTTCAAGGAGTTCTTACCGATGATGCCGGGGCACCTGTGCCGGACGGGGAATACCCGATTCTGTTCAGAATATTTGACTCTGAAAGCGGCGGCGGCGAGCCACTTTGGGTGGAAAGCCAGTTGGTCACGACGGTCAACGGAGTGTTTGACGTATTGCTGGGCACCTCCAGCGAGTTGAATCTTCTCTTTGATGAACCCTACTGGCTCGAAACAGTTACAACGGCAGGCACACTTGCGCCTCGAATTCAACTTGCGTCGACCGCCTATAGCTTGCGTTCCGCTTCTATCGATGATTCGGTCGCTGTGCGCAGCATTAACGGGTTACAGGACGACTTGACCCTCTCGACGGGCGAAGGGGTTGCGATAACAGTACACGGCGACACATTGACGATATCTGCCCCGTCCGTGCGCCTCTCTGGCGATGCTTCCGGTGCTACAACCGAACTGACAGCGAATTGGACAAGCTACGCGGAACTAAGCGCAACGGTAACGGCCAACGGGCCTGGTGTGATCGTCTGTGAGTCTGTGGTGCAGCTTCAGATTTCACATCTAAACGGTATCAACGACAGAGTCCAGTTATGTCACGCTCTTGAAGTGGATGCTGCCGGTACCGATGTGGCCTACTACAGCGTGCATAGCGTACCGGCTGAATTTCCCGCATTCACGAATCAGGAAATCACGATACCGGTGCAAACACTGCTTCAGGTGAGCGAAGCAGACGAATATACGGTGTATTTGAACGGCCGTGTCACACAGGGACAGGGCGGAGACAGGTTCTGGTATGCCAGCTTGACTGCAACGTTTTACCCCGATCATAGTGTTGATTCGCGTCCGTCACGAAGCGGAGCGTCCGTCAGTATCGAAAAGACTTTAGAATGAGATTACTGCTCACTATGGTGCTAATCGCGGTGGCTGCGTTCGCCGACCCGGCGGCGATTCCAATTTCGGTTTTAGGCGGCGGCGCAGCAGATGCACTGCATTCTTCGTCCGGCCTGAAGTTGCGCGGAACCGTCGGACAGTGCATCGCCAAGCGGATTACGGTAGACGGCAACTCAATTCGCAGCGGATATTGGCCGACTATGCGCGCGACGCTGTACGCTCCAGCCGGCAGAATTGACGAGTTGTTGCCTATGCAGATTGAGTTTCATGCCGCGTACCCAAATCCGTTCAACCCATCGACCAATATAAGCTTTTCACTGCCTCAGTCAGGAGAAGTCACGGTGGAGCTATTCGACATAACAGGCCGGTTGGTTGAAGTCATCGCCAAAGGTACTTTTGCCGCCGGCGTTCACCAGATGAATTGGTCTGCAAATGAATTGGCAAGCGGCAACTATTTTGCGCGAATGCGCGCAGCCGATGTAACCTTCACACAAAAACTGGTTCTCCTGAAATAAGTGAAAACGACACAACTTCGTGGTTCAATTGTACCCGTTCCCACACCGTTCCGAGACGGCAAAGTGGACGAAACCGCCTTACAGAACCTGATAAACTGGCAAATTGAAAGTGGCGCGCACGGCATTTCCGTGACGGGAACAACCGGCGAACCAAGCTCGTTGACTCAGGAAGAACGCATGCGTGTGCATGCTGTCGCCAAGGAAGTGATAGCGGGTCGCGTGCCCTTCATGCCCGGAACAGGCAGCAACAATTTCGCCGAAGGCGTGATGTATTCGAGAAACGCCGAAAAGATTGGCGCAGACGCATTGTTGTTGATTGCACCGTACTACAATCGCCCGTCACAGGAAGGCTTGATCAGGTATTTCACCAGTATCGCGTCACAGGTCGGTATTCCGGTGATTCTCTACAATATTCCAGGCCGCACCGCAGTGAACATCGAACCGGACACCGTCGCGCGTGTTGTTGAGAAATGCCCGAATGTGGTCGGAGTCAAGGAGTCCAACAAAGATTTCGAGCACATCAACCGGTTGTTGCACCGCATGGGCCGCGAATTTCTTGTCTATTCAGGAATCGAGTTACTTTGTTTCCCGATTCTTGCCATCGGCGGAGCAGGATTCTTAAGCGCCACCGCGAATCTGCTCCCGCGCGAAACTGCGAATGTGTATAATCTTGTCACGCAAGGCAAGTGGGAAGAGGCAAGAGAGCTGCACTATCACATGCTGCCGCTGAATGACGCCATCTTCTACGAAATAAACCCCGTACCCATCAAGACCGGATTAGGGTGGATGGGCAAAATTAGTTTCGAAGTTCGTTTGCCCCTGTGCGAAATGAGTCCCGCCAATCAGGAGCGCTTGCGCAGCGTGATGAAAAGTTACCATTTGATATAATGCCAAGTGGGCGGGTGGGTGAAGTGTTTAACCCCTCCAGAGCACGATCCCACCCGCTCCGCGGCTGTTTAACCCAGTTGCACCTTCGTACCTCAAACCTTCTACTAATCCTTGAAACTCGCACGCTGGGCCGCTAACGGCCAATTACATACGGGAGAATTCAAAGACAATCTCCTGATCTCGAAAGACGGAACCGAGCATCATTCGGATAGCGTTATCTGGCTTCCGCCCAACGAACCTAAGAAAGTCATCGGCATAGCGTTGAATTTTGCAGATCACGCAAAAGAGCTGAATCTCGCCAAACCCGAACTCCCGGCAATTTTCTTAAAACCACAGACGTCGCTTGTAGGCCACAAAGCCAATGTGTTGATGCCGCCTAAGAGCGAATACATGCACTACGAAGTAGAGCTGGTCGCGATTATTGGTCAAACCTGCCGCAACGTCAAATCCAAAGATGCGCTGGACTATGTGCAGGGCTACACGATTGGCAACGATGTGACCATACGTGATCACATCGGTCCCTATTTTCGCCCGCCGCTAATTGGCAAAGGCTGGGACACATTCGGCCCGATCGGACCTTGGATAGTAACCTCGGACGAATTCGGTTCACCGCATTATGTTGAACTGAAAACCTACGTTAACGACGAATTGCGCCAACACGGTTCGACAAAGGACCTCATTTATTCGCTCGAAGAAATGATCGAGTATTGCTCGATGATTATGACGCTCGAAGAAGGCGATCAAATCTGGACCGGCACTCCCGCCGGTCTTTCGCATGTTTTCCCAGGCGATACGATGCGACTGGAGGTACAGGGCATCGGCGCACTGGAAAACAAAGTTGTGCAGGGAAATCAGGTTATTTCACCGATTCTTGGCAAGTAATATATGCTGCACGCTCCCGGGAAATGGTTCGAACGCAAGTTCAAACTCGGTCTGCCAAATGAAATGCTGCCGATGATCGTTGAGCGGCTGCGTGGTACGCCGGCTCGTCTTGAAGAGCGCTTGCACGATGTATCCCACCGCCGTTTGATTGCCAAGCCGGGCGGCGAATGGTCGGTTCAGGAACACGCCGGACATCTGCTCGACTTGGAAGAACTGTGGAACGGTCGTATTCTGGATTTTCGCCTTGGCACGGCGGCGCTGCGTCCAGCCGACTTGCAGAACTCCAAGACACACAATGCAAATCACAACGAGCACGAACTCAAACGAATTCTGCTCGATTTTCGTACTGCGCGCGCACATCTTGTGCATTCCATTGAACAATGCGACGACGAGCTGCTCAATCGTTCGGCGCTGCATCCGCGCCTGCACCAGCCCATGCGCATAGTTGACCACGCCTTTTTTGTCGCCGAGCATGATGACCATCATCTCGCCGTTATCTCGCATCTATTGCATCGCCACGATTAACCGACACATGCATCACGTCCAACACTATATAAATAACACTTTCGTGCCGTCGCACGGCGGTGAGACATTTGAAATACTAACTCCGCTGACCAACACTGTTATCGGTCACTGTGCCTCCGGTCAGGCTGCTGATATTGACTCGGCCGCGAAGGCCGCGCGCAATGCGTTTGACAGCGGTATTTGGTCCAAAATGAAAGTCAAGGACCGCGCGAAGAAGATTCGCACGATTGGCGACTTGATATTGAAGCACGCCAATACCGTCGCCGAACTTGAAATTGAAGACACCGGCATTCCTCGCGCGCAAATCACCAAGGGGGCAATTCCCCGCGCTGCCGATAATTTCTATTTCTTCGCCGATCAATTGGAAGCACTGCGCGGTGACGCGTACACCGTCAATGACGAGTGGTTGAATTACGTGATCTACCGTCCGGTCGGAGTGGCCGGGCTGATTACGCCGTGGAACACACCTTTCATGCTGGAAACTTGGAAAGTCGCTCCAGCCCTGGCAAGCGGCTGCACAGTCGTGCTGAAGCCCGCTGAATGGTCACCGCTTTCCGCTTCACAACTCTGTAAGATTATGCAGGAAGCAGATCTTCCTCCCGGCGTCTTTAATTGTGTGCACGGCTACGGTGAAACTGCAGGTGCGCCCTTGGTCGCGCACCACATGGTGAATTTGATTTCCTTCACTGGTGAAACCACTACCGGACAAGTTATCATCAAGAACGGCGCCGATACGCTGAAGCGCTACTCGATGGAGCTCGGCGGTAAGTCTCCCAACATTGTCTTCGATGACGTGGACATGGAGCGCGCGATTGACGGAGCATTGTGGCAGGTCTATTCTCTGAATGGCGAGCGCTGTACGGCTGCTTCCAGACTACTATTGCAGGAATCCATTCACGACAAGTTTGTCGAAAGACTCGCTGACCGTGTTCGCAGGATTAAGGTAGGCGATCCCAACGACATGAGCACTGAAGTCGGTCCGCTGATTCATTCCGAGCACTGGGAGCGAGTGCGCGGCTTCATGGATGTGGCACGCAAAGACGGAGCAACGGTTCTCGTCGGCGGTGACAGACCGGCCGGATTTGAGAAAGGCAACTATTTCGCGCCCACGCTCATCACGAACGCGACCAACAACATGCGCATCGCGCAGGAAGAAGTCTTTGGCCCCGTGTTGACCGTGATGAAATTCAAAGATGAGCACGATGCCATCCGCCAAGCCAACGACATCCGCTACGGCCTCGCGGGTTACGTCTGGACCAACGACATCGAGCGCGCACACCGCGTCGCTGCCTCGCTCGAATGCGGCATGGTTTGGATTAACGCACAAAACGTCCGCGACCTCCGCTTGCCCTTCGGCGGCTCAAAATGGTCCGGCATCGGCAGAGAAGGCGGCGAACTCTCCTTCAAGGAATTTTTCATGGAAGCCAAGAGTGTGCACGTGCCGCTGAGGGCCGCGCACGTGCCAAGACTGGGAGCTGAATAGTAGCATTGATTCATTTCTCAATCTGTTCGTTGACATGCCAAAAATTGAGGACTTTTGCAGGACGAGTAGCAGGCGAGACGATTGCGAATTGATCAGAACTTGAGTAACAGTCATATCATATTGTTAACTATACCCCCTATTCCCCCAAGGAGACAAAAGATGAATGGAAACATCGCACGTCTAACCGCCTTGGCATTGATTCTATTGACCGCAATTTCGGCAGCTTACGCCAAGCGTCTGCTTCTGCCGCCGCCGGAAGGATACAAAGGCGTCGAGATTAATGGAGTCAGGTTTGTCGTTGGTCAAGTGTATATCCCGGAGTACGCCGACACCGTAAAATTGAAAGAGTATGGTTTCCGCGCCTTTGAACCGATGGGAAGCTCGCATACCTATCGCAAAGTAAAAGCGATCTGGCCGCTGGACTTGAATTTGAAAGCGCTGCCGGAGTGGATTAGCGGTTTGACCTACGAAAAGGCCAAATCCGTAGAGGAGATGCAGCAGGCCTACAAAACTGGCCCAGACGAGCAGAAATTCGAATCCGTCGGGACCCTCTTCAATATTTACGGTAATCAGTACAACAACTACGGCGGCTGGATGGTGATTCAGGAACCCTACAAGTCGCCGGGCGACCCAAACTACCGCTTAAACAATTACGGCTTCTATAATGACGGCCGCCGGGGGAATCAAACGTTCAATGATTGGGGAATTCGCTATCACACGAAATCTCCGACGCTGCTTACTCCGACCAACATCGGGGTTTACAGCGCGCCGCGCTACTATCGTCCACGCTATTGGCGGTGACAACTCGTTTCACTTATTGAATCAAACAGAACATAGACGGAGACTGAATCCATGCCCGCTCGCAAAGGCGCTGACTTCCTCAAGAATCTGAAAAACAACCCCCCGGAAATATACCATCGTGGAGAGCGTATCTATGACTTCACGACGCATCCGGAATTCAAAGGTCACGCCAAGAGTCTGGCGGATATCTACGATTTGCAGTGGAAGCATGCCGAGGTCATGCTGGTAAAGGATGATGAGACTGGCGAGCTGATTGGCAGGACATATCAAATCCCGCGAACTGCCGAAGACATTCGTCTGCTCTCACAATGCATGCTAAAGATTGCTGAATTCTCCTGCGGCATGATGGGACGGTCGCCGGACTATTTGAATCGTGCCATGGCTTCCTATGCCGGCGGTTGGAAGTATCTTGCCGAGCAGGATCCGCGTTTTGGGGAGAACGCGAAAAGCTTGCATCGTCACCTGTCACAAAATGACTTGTGCATGACACATACTCTGATTAATCCGCAGGCCAATCGCGCAGTATCTGTCGCCGCGCAGAAGGATCCTTATCTTGGAGCGCGGATAAAAGAGGAACGCACGGACGGTTTCGTTATTCGCGGCGCGCGCATGCTGGCCACCGCGCCGATGTCCGATGAAATCATGGTCTTTCCCTCGACACTTCTTACCAGCAATCCCGAAGACGCGCCGTACGCATTCGGCTTTTGCATTCCGTCCAACACTCCCGGGTTGAAGTTCCAGTGCCGCGAAACCGTAAGCTATAATCCAAATGGCTACGATCATCCGCTCGGCTCTCGTTTTGAAGAGCAGGATGCCGTTGTCATCTTCGATGACGTCTTTGTGCCGTGGGAAAAAGTGTTGCTCTACAAGAATGTTGATGTCTGCAACAAGGCATACGCCGCTTCCGGCGCGGTCGTGCATATGTCTCATCAGGTCTTGTGCAAGAACATCGCCAAGAGCGAATTCCTGCTCGGCCTCGCTTCGCTGATGGTAGACTCCATCGGAATCGAACAATTCCAGCACGTGCACGAGAAGTTGTCCGACCTGTGGATTGCGCATGAAACAATGAAGGCCTTCCTGCGCGCTGCAGAGGCGGATTGTCACCTCGATGAATACGGAGTCATGCGTCCTGCCTGGGATCCATTGGATGCAGCGCGTAATCTCTTCCCCAAGACCTATCCGAAGCTCGTGCAAATCATACAGCAACTTGGCGCAAGCGGTTTGGTAGCTATGCCGACGCAGGCTGACTTGAACGGACCACTTAAGGAGGAGATTAAACAATACTATCAGGGCGCGCGTGTGGATGCCTACGAGCGCATTCCGCTCTTCCGCCTTGCGTGGGATGCCTCGATCTCTGCTTTCGGAACTCGTCAGGCACTATACGAGTACTTCTTCTTCGGCGATCCTGTACGCATGGCCGGCGCGCTTGTAAAAAACCATCCGCGCAAGGAAGCCATGGAAAAGGTTCGCCACTTCCTCTCTAAAATGCGCGACGAAGCCGAAGCTGAAGCAAGCGCCACATCACGCAAACCAGCCGAAGCGTAAATAATACTGCGCATGACGGACCACCTTCATCCGCTCGATCCCCGCACGTTCTTCGACACCGTTGGCCTGTTTGCCACCGGTGTTTGCGTCATAACCACCGACGGCGAGACCGGACCACACGGCATGACCGCCAATGCCGTCACATCGCTCTCGCTCGATCCGATGTTAATAATCTTCTGCGTCGCCAAGCGCGCGCACATGGCAGAGTATCTGTCAAAGCCGGGCGCGAAATTCACCGTGAATGTGTTGCGCGATGAGCAGATTGCAATATCAAACCATTTCGCAGGCAGGTCAAAAGATGGTGAACAGCCATCCTTCCGATTTGTTCCGTGGCCCGGCGGACCTCGGCTCGAAGGTGTTCTTGCCGCAATCGGCTGCGAAGTGGACAGCACTCCAACAGGAGGCGACCACCTGATTGTCGTTGGCAAAGTGGTCGCATTGCACATGGGAATCGAGCCGCATAACCCGCTGCTCTACTTCAAGAGCCGCTATCACGATCTCACAGGCAAACTCAGTCAACCCGCACCCGACCGCGTGGACTTGAGCGGTGACGGTCCGCAGCTATTCCTCGACCCTTGGTCAGGCTGATCGTCTCAACATATCATCTTCTTTTTCCGTTTTCACAGCAAGGACAAGAACAATTAACACCGAAGTAATCGTAAAGCCGCGCGAACGTAAGCAGAAGTCCGCGCTGCGGCAGATCAATAACGAACAAGATCTGTTCCAAATTCTAAAACCGTATACAGTACCTTCTGTCAAAGTTTCGCTTTGGCAGACTTTCAATACATTCATTCCGCTCCTCGCGACTTACTACTTAATGTACCTGAGTCTTAGTCAAACCTATTGGCTGACGCTCGGTCTCGGCGTGCTTGCCGCGCTCTTCACGGTCAGGCTCTTTATCATTCAGCACGATTGCGGCCACATGTCCTTCTTCCCCAGCCGCAAATGGAATGACCGCTTGGGTTACATCTGCAGCTTCTTCACGATGGTACCCTACTACTATTGGAAGCGGCAGCACGCGCTGCATCACGCGTCCAACGGCAATCTCGATCATCGCGGCATTGGCGACATGGATGTTTACACGGTGGACGAATATCTCGCCATGAACAAGTGGGAGCGCCTTCGCTATCGCCTCTATCGCAATCCGCTCGTGTTTCTGTTGATTGGCCCGTGGGTACTGCTTTTCTATGTCAATCGCCACTGGACCGACCCTAAGCAATACAGCCCGCGAGACAAGCGCAACGTTGTTATCTCAAACATCACGATGGCCGTGACCTTCGTCGGACTTTCGTGGCTGATTGGCCCCGTCGCATTCCTGAAGATCGCCCTTCCCGTACTCTACATCGCCGCCGGTGCAGGCATCTGGCTATTTTACATTCAGCATCAATTCGAGCACACCTATTGGAAACCCGATGCCGAATGGAACTTCGTCCGTGCCGCCATGCAAGGCAGTTCGTTTTACAAGTTGCCCAAAATCCTTCAATGGTTCACCGGCAACATCGGCTTTCATCACATTCATCACCTGACACCCGGCATCCCGAACTATCGCTTGGAGAAAATCTACAACGAAAACCCCGAGTTTCACGACGTCTTCGAAGTAACCATACTCTCCAGCCTGAAAACCATGTTCCTCTCCGTCTGGGACGTCAAGCAGCAGCGCTTAATCAGCTTCAAAGAGCTGAAACAAAAGTACGCATAATGTCGAACGGCTCGTAGGGGCACAACACGTTGTGCCCGTCTGCGGTTCCCCCGTTTCCAATTTCCAATTTCTATTTTTCCTCGCAATGACCCCCAACATTCTTCGCACGGCCCACGCCGAATTCCGCGTCACCGATCTTGAGCGCGCCAAAACATTTTATGTGGACGCCCTCGGCTTCACGATTCTCCATCAGGATTCCGAGCGCCTCTACTTAGGCAATATCGAAGAGCGCGACCCCTATTCGCTCGTGTTGAGAAAATCCGCTCAGCCCGGCCTTGGCCACTTGGCCTTCAAAGTCGAGCGCGAGAGTGATCTCGACGGCCTCGCGTGGATTGCGGGCGAAGACGGCTTGGCTCACAAGTGGCTCGACAAAGGCGCGAAATACAAAATGGGCCGCACGTTGGTCATGCAGGACCCGCACGGCATTCCGCTTCACTTCTATTTCGAAGCCGAGCGCCGCGACTGGTCATTGCAAAAATATCACGAGCACCGTGGCGCGAAAATTCAGCGCATTGACCACTTCAATTGCCAAGTCCACGACGTGCGCAAAGCCTACGAGTGGTACACCAAGCGCTTGGGCTTCCATTGCAGCGAATACACAGCGGCCAACGACTCGCCGAAGATTCCCGGTGAATATTCCGCGTCGAATCCGAGCTACAGTTGGCGCTGCGTCGAAACGGATGATTTGTGGGCCACATGGCTGCACAGAAAACCCAACGTGCACGACATCGCCATGATGAACGGCATCGGCCCGCGTCTGCATCACGTCGGCTTTTGGGCCTACGACAGATTATCAATCTTGGATGCCTGCGACGTGCTGGCGAGCATGGGCATGGTGGACCACATCGAGCGCGGCCCGGGCCGTCACGGCCTGTCGAACGCGTTCTTTCTCTACTTGCGCGACCACGACAACAACCGCATCGAAATCTATTGCGGCGACTATCTCTTGACCGATTGGGACGTCCCGCCCGTCCGCTGGAGCATCAACGACAAGCGCCGCGCTACCTTCTGGGGCCACCTCCCGCCCAAGTCATGGTTCGACGAAGCAAGCCTCGTAGAAGACATCGTCACCAACGACCTAATGCCCACCGCCGAACCCAAGTTCTTCGGTCGGCCGACTTTTGTGGTGTAGGGGGAGTACTTCCTATGCAAGAAGAGATGAAAACAAGATCAATGGAGCTTGAGACGACGCAGCGATCTTGGAGACTGAGCATTTCGTTTCCATTCTGGCTGTTTATTCCCCCGGCGGCACCCGCTGCGGGTGCCCCTCCTGAGTAAGCGAGGAACCACTTGACCATTCGTTCAAATTTTCGTAAATTAGCTCCGAAAGGAGCAAACCATGTCCACCACCCCTGACAAAAAGTTCGCAGAATTAATACTTTACATCTCTGACCGCTCAGAGCTGGATCCGTATTTCGGGGCCACGAAGCTGAACAAAATCCTCTTCTTCTCCGAACTGTCCTTCTTCGCCAAACACGAACGCGGCATCACGGAGCAAGAGTACATCAAGCGCGACTTCGGCCCCGTCCCCCGCGACATGTCCGCCACCCTGAAACAGTTGCAGGTCGAAAAAGCCCTCGCGGTCAAGGAGATTGACTTTGAAGGCTACAAACAGAAGAAACCTCTCGCACTGCGCAAAGCCGATCTTTCCCTCTTCAGCGCCGAAGAGATTGACGTCGTCAATCGCGTGATAGACAAACTTCGCAATCACACCGCGACGGACGTTTCAGAACTGTCGCATCAAACCGTAGGTTGGGAACTCGCAAAGTTCGGTGAAGTCATCCCGTTGTCAACTGTCCTTATCTCAAACAGACCGTTGACCGAAAAACAGGAAGCCTTCGCCAAGACTCTTCGCTCCAACTGATGAGCAAGAAGCTCTGGACGTTCGTTCGCACAGAACGATTCGTTGACCAATTCCGCGAGTTCGACGGTCGTGACAGCCGGCTCGAACAGTTCATGCTGATCATCGAATGGGCTCGCCCACAACCCTCGCATGGGCAAGCAAACCGCGACAGCAGACATCTGGGCCATAAATTCACGCTACTTGCGCTACGATGTAACGGTTTACTATTCCTTCAACGATCATCAGATTTTCCTCGAAGGTGTCATGCTCGAAGAGTCAACCGACTCCCTTTACGAGGAATAACCCCGCTACCCTCCTCGCCTTTCCAATTTCCTTTTCCACCTCCCCTTGCCCTCAAAACCACCCACAGATAAACAGATTGCCGCACGATTAGGGGAGTGTCACGCCATCTGGCACGACTTCACCACCTTCCTCGAAACTGAGTTCGCCCCGATAACCTACGAGTGGAAAGCGACGAAAGACGTCTGGTCGTGCCGACCGATGCAGAAGGCGCGCAGAATCTGCTACCTTGTTCCCGACGACGGCCAATTCACCGTAGCCTTCGTCTTAGGCGAGAAAGCAGTCACCGCAGTCTACGCCAGCAAATTGCCAAAATCCATCAAGACCGAATTCGAGAATGCCAAACCCTACGCCGAAGGCCGCGGCATCCGCATCACAATTACCAAACCCGCTCAGCTTGCGCACCTGAAAACGCTTGCGCAAATCAAGCTGGCTAAGTCTCCGTAACTCCGTTCATCCCCTTTCCCCCGGTAAGCCTCCGGCCTCTCGAACCCCGAAAATTATCCTCCTGTCTTTCCTCAACCCTTGTTTGCCGAGTTGTCAGGATTTAACGCAGATTCTGAACTTAGCCACACCCCTGACTCGCCTCATTTGACACCCCCATATTCCCAGAGTGCGCAGAAAGTGTGAAGTCGTGCAAACTCTGCGTAATTAATTACGCAGAATTGAATATACAGAACATTGTAAATACAATACTTAATCACGAAAATCTCGATGGCACAGCCGTTGCCATAGTCATAAAGTGAATGGGCCATGTCCGTTCGCCCGGGTCCCATGCCGGGTTTGATCTGGCAAGGATGATTACCCCGCGCGGCACCAACGGGTAATGATCCCTCCCAAGTATAGAGGAAGGAAGTTAAGGGGCCTTGCGGGAACCTCGTCATTGCGCGGTTTTCTTCCCAGTCTCCCTGCTACTTTGTGACGACGCTTTTTCCTCCTTGTTTCGGCTTCGGAACTCGTGAGGCCCTCCCTTTCTCTTTCTTGCACCTATCATTCGGAAATGATCTTTGGAAAGACACGGATTCAGTTACCGAGGGCAAATGGCACGGTTTCTTTCGCTCCTGCTTGCGGCCCCTGCACGGCTCACTCAGACTCTGCAACACGGTTCTCGGTGACTGAATCTGTCTCTTCCAAGACATGGACACGCGCGAAAATGCGCGTGTGACTCGGATAATTTAAAACACCGCCCTCGCAGCGGTGTTTTGTTTTTGGGTGGATAAGTTCAAACTTATTGAGAATAGTGAATTAAGAAAAGTTAACAAGTTGGTTTGTGTGCAAGTTTGGGGTTGACAATCCTTTGGTTGATCGGTATATTAGAAGTTCATAAGATGGCTTAGCAAATACGATAAGGCATGTAAACTTCGGGATCGGAGTTGCTTAGCTATCCGCCGTTGCCTCGTAAATTGATTTGTCTCATTGGGTCATGAGGCAAGTCACCAGATAATAGAATAGTCCTACCACGTTGCGATGCCGCCCGGGGTCGTCGTAATGTCCTACCTGCCTCACCACAAACAGACGTACAACATCAGGCTTGGCTACGCGATCGCGAACCTCGCGCCCCCGTTCGTCAGAGGAAAACTACCGTGTATGAAAAATTGACAGCTCCAGCAAAGGGGTCGAAGATCACTGTTGCTGAGGGCCGGCTTGTCGTCCCCGACGATCCGATTATTCCTTTTATAGAAGGAGACGGAACCGGCCCGGACATATGGCGCGCCTCGCAGCGCGTGTTTGATGCCGCGATAGAGAAGGCATTTGGCGGAAAGAAGAAAGTCGTATGGTTTGAAGTATATGCCGGCGAGAAATCGCTGAAAGTTTATGGGGAAAATGTCTGGCTGCCGGATGATACATTAACCGCTATTAAAGAGTATATCGTTGCGATTAAGGGGCCGTTGACCACGCCAGTGGGCGGCGGGATTCGCTCTTTGAATGTGACGTTACGACAGGTTTTAGATTTGTACGCTTGCGTGCGTCCGGTTCGCTGGTTTGAAGGAGTTCCGGCTCCGGTGAAGGACCCGGGTAAACTGAATGTGGTTATCTTCCGCGAAAATACTGAAGACGTTTACTCCGGTATCGAATGGAAATCCGGTTCAGCGGAAGCAGCGAGACTTATCGAATTTGTTAAGGGCATGGGGAAGAACATTCGGCATGATTCGGGTGTGGGAATCAAACCGATTTCAAAATATGGCAGTGAGCGCATCGTACGCAAGGCCATTCAATATGCGATTGACCGCGGGCTGACAATGGTGACGATTGTCCACAAGGGCAATATTATGAAGTTCACCGAAGGCGCATTCCGCGAATGGGGCTATGAGCTTGCAGCTAGGGAATTCTCGGATAAGGTTGTCTCGGAGAAAGACTTGTGGGACAAGTTTGAGGGTAAGTTGCCCGCGGGTAAGATTCTCTTGAACGACCGCATTGCCGACGCGATGTTCCAGCAATTGCTCTTGCGTCCTGACGAGTATCAGGTCATCGTGACGCCGAACTTGAACGGCGACTACTTGAGCGACGCGTGTGCGGCTCAGGTGGGTGGTTTAGGTTTGGCTCCGGGAGGCAACATCAGCGACGCATACGCGGTGTTTGAAGCGACGCACGGCACGGCTCCGAAGTACGCAGATAAGGATGTCATCAATCCGGGTTCCGTAATTTTGTCCGGTGTGATGATGTTTGAATATCTTGGTTGGGATCCGGTGGCGAAGTTGATTGTAAAGGGACTCGAAGGAGCCATTGGCAAGAAGCGTGTGACCTACGACCTCGAACGTCAGATGCCGGGTGCAACGAAGCTCAAGACCTCGGAATTCGCGACGGAGATTATCGCGAATATGTAGTCCCGTTTGCGTGGCGGTGAAATGCCTTCCGCCGCCACGATTTTTAGTTAGATTTTTGAAATTTGGGTTGCTTCAGAGATGGAGTTCCCCTATCTGCATAGACGAAACAAACAGTCCAAAAGTTGCATCGCCCGCTACGGGCGGGATTGCCGCGAAGAGGATTTTCACATGAAGCGTAGTCTGACCACATTTTTACACATCATTGTCCTGTTTACACTGACGGCAGCGGCTTTCGCGGGAACAGGAAAGATTGCAGGTACCGTAATAGACGCCAACGGTGACGCAGTGTTGTTTGCGGCCGTGCAGATAGTCGAGACACAACAGGGCGCAACAGCGGGCGTTGACGGCTCGTATGCAATCCTTGGTGTCGCGCCGGGCGATTATTCAGTCAGGGTGACTGCCGTCGGTTACGGTCCGCAGCTCATCAAAGGAGTGCAAGTAAGCTCCGACTTGACGACAACGCTGAATTTCACGCTGGTCGAAGAGGCAATTCAGATTGGTGAGCAGGAGATTGTCTACAAGAAACCTCCGGTGGAATTGGGAACGACAGGCAAGCAGGACCGCATCGGACGAGAGGAAATCCTGATGCGCGGCCAGTCACCGGTTTCGATTATCGCCAAGCAACCGGGTTTCAAAGTTGACCCGGACGGCGGTCTGCACGTACGCGGCGGCCGTGATACGGAGGCGAAGTACGTTGTGGACGGTCAATCCAAGTCGGACGCGCTCTACAACAGTTCAAAGCGCTTGATCAATACGAGCGCGCTGAATGTAGAAGAAATCGAGATTCTGACGGGCGGTGACGCATCGACGGGCGGCTACCAGTCTGCTTTGATTCGCGTGACGACGCCGGAAGGCAAGATGGATGCCTACAATGGAACCATCGAGTACCGCACGGACCGTTTGTTCGACACTTACAGTTTCGACCAGGATCAGGCCGACTACGCATTTAGTGGACCTGTACCGTTTGTAAAAGAGCTGTTCAACATGAAGGAGAACAAGTTCAGCTTCTTCACATCGGGAACGGCGAAATTGACGAATACCTACACGCCATACAGTATCCGGCGAGACCCAAGCGATTACCTTGACTTCGGTTTTGACCTTCCGGAACGGCAGTCGAACGACTACTCGACTTTCTGGAAGCTGACGTACCGCATGGATCCGGCGCGCAAGTTCAACTTCTCATATACTCGCGAACACTCGCTCTGGGATATCTATCCGGACGGCGAAGCCTCGATATCTGGAAATTATGGCTGGCAGTACAAGTACAACGTGGAAAATCGTCCTTTTTCACGGAACATACGTGATTCGTACAACCTGCAGTATCAGCACAACGTGACGCAGAAGACGTTCTATGAAGTTTCTGTTGGACGCTTCAAGACTGCGACGCAGGTTCGGCCGCGGGGCAAGAATCCGGATGAATTCACTCTCGACACGGAAGTCGAAGACGACCGGATCTTCACACAAGGCGGATTTGGCGGCGGCGGCGGCGCGGACGTGAATCAGAACGGTATCCCTGACGGATATCGCGACGCGAACGGCGACGGCGAATATAACGGAGAAGGTGAAGGCTACGACGACGTCAACGCGAACGGTCGCTGGGATCGCGGTGAAGATTGGGTTGACTTGAACGGCAACGGCGTGTTTGATCAAGCCGAACCATGGGTTGACCGTTCGAATTCACAGGGTGAGAACAATCCTGGTGTTTATGATCCGTGGGATCCCTACGTGGATGTCAACGGCAACGGCCGCTGGGATGATGCAGAGCCTCAGCTTGCCGAGCAGGATTGGAACGGCAACGGAGTGTGGGACGGAGAGCGGTTTCAGGACGCCAACGACAACGGCCGCTATGACGGTTGGGGCGAAGGCTATGATGACCGCAATGCCAACGGTTCGATTGACAAGAAGACGAATTTCGAAGACGCCGACGACACCGGCGAAGGATTGTTGGACGGGGACTTCGTCTATGACACAGGTGAGCCGTTCATTGATTCGCCGGACGAAAACGGTTATTTCAATGGGACATGGGATGCAGGTGAAGTTTGGCTTGATTTGCCCAGCGGTGTTTCTCTGGGCGGCGGTCGTCTGCAGCCAACGCGAAACGGACAGTATGACGGACCGAACGGGCAAGCCGACGACTACGAGCTCTTCTGTATTCCGTCTTCCTTGGGATACGGCATGGATCCCCGCTTGCCGGTAATTTATACCTGGGCAAACATTCTGGAGGAGTTTCCGGCCGGTGAACCCGAATGGCTCAGCATGGGATTTGACCAGAACTTTATTCCTCTTTACTTCCATTATATCGAAGGCCGTTCTACGTGGATCAACCGCACGTTGGACGATGTTGAGGCACCGGTCTATGATATTCCGAATTTCTTTGCGGACGACGGAGAGTTCTTCTACGATTACAACAAGAACGGCGTGTGGGATTCGAATCCCGATGACTTCCTGAATCCGGGTCAGTGGGACGAAATCGCATTCTGGCAGGACCGTTTGTCTGTCGAGTATTCGGGCAAATTTGACATCACGAGCCAAGTGAACAAGGCGCACGAGTTGAAGTCGGGTATTGAAATCAAGTACCGCGACTTGCAGATGCAGTCCATTCAGGGTCCGGACGAGCCGTACGACAACGAGGATTTCCCGCTGCCGGAAGGTTCACCGTATATTGGGGTCGGCGGCACACGTGACTTCTACAATCACAAGCCGTGGGAAGGTTCGGTTTACTTCCAGGACAAAATGGAGTTCGAGGGCTTGATCGTTCGCGCGGGCTTACGGTCGGACTTTATTATACAGGGCGACGGCCTGCTGCAGCAATTCCAGGATCAGGTTGATCGCAACCAGCCGGGAGCACTGCTGGCGGAGCGCGGGCGGTATGTGATTGCGCCGCGTTTGGGTATCTCGCATCCCGTGTCGGCGTCGTCTAAATTGTATTTCAACTACGGGCACTACTATCAGACGCCTTCGTTCCAGTACTTCTACCGCAGTGCAACGGCGAACATCTCCCCGAACACAGAAATTGGAAATCCGAATCTCGAGTACGAGAAGACGGTGTCCTATGAAGTCGGTGTGAGCACGGAGTTCGCCGAGAATTGGGTGGTTGATGTGGCTGGCTACTACCGTGACGTTTACAATCAGATTGGAACAGTGGAGGAGCGCATCGGACCGTTGACTCTGAACCGCTACTTCAATCTTGGTTATGCCCGGGCACGCGGATTTGAGTTCTCACTGGACAAGAAATTCAGCAGCATGTGGGCACTGACGGCAAACTACGACTTTTCATTCGCCTACGGCAAAGAGTCTGCGGCGGCGGAAGGATTGCTGGACCGTTTGAATGGTGTGCCGGAGAACCGCAACGAGCATCCGCTGGATTGGGATGAGACGCACCGAGTGTCAGCATTTTTGACGATGATGGTTGCGAAGGATCAGCACCCGCGCGTGCTGGGTGTAACGCTGCCTTCAAACTGGCTATCGACTGTGGAGTTCTCGTACGGCTCAGGTTTGCCGTACACGCCGTCAACTTATACAACGGGACAGAGCGCGAACTTGATCCTTGCCAATTCGGCACGCAAGCCGGCAACTTCAACGACGGATTTCCGGTTCGACAAGTTCTGGGAAATCGGCAACGGAATGAAGATTTCGACGGGCTTTGAGATATTCAATTTGTTCAATCGCAAGAATGTCAGGGACATTTATTCGGAGACGGGAAATGCGTACGACTCGTCACATGAGGAGAATCAGAACGAGGCGGACGACGGCAACTTGGGCAAGGACTTGGATCACAATCCGCGGAACTACTTCCCGCCGCGACAAGTGCTGCTGCACTTGAAGTTGGATTTCTAAACAGCCTTGCGGGTCCCACAAGAAACGATTTCTGGAGCAAGATAAAACATGTTCGCAACTTTGCGTTTGATCGCATTAGCCGGTGCAGCAACGGCGCTAGTGATACTGGGTTGTTCGGATCCCGAATCGAATCCGATTGTCCCGCCTTCACCGTTCAGGGAGGGGATTCGCCTGGAATCTCCGACCAGCGACGTGACTTTGGCGCCGCAAGACAAGCCGTATCTGATTGACACAAATTATGTTATTCCGCAAGGGGTAACGGTGACGGTGCAACCGGGCACGGAGATAATGGTGGCCGGGCTGTTCTGGATCGATGTTCAGGGGAAGATTGTCGCCCAAGGCACGGCGGGAAGCCCGATCATTTTCACGAGCGCGCACACGTCCCCAGACCTTGGGCAGTGGCGGGGCTTCAAGCTGCACAATCAGGCAGAAGGATCGGAGTTCCGTCATTGTATATTCACATATGGCGCGTACTTTGATAGTGATACACTGACTCCTATTGGCCGTGACGCGCAGAACTACAAGGGCATGCTGGCCATCAATAATAGCAGTCCGACGATTGAGCACTGCATAGTGACGCAGAATCAAAACAATGCGGTGTTCATTACGAACAGTGCGAGCCGCCCCGTCATTCGCTACAATATATTCACGCGAAATGACGCGTCCGGCGTGCGTGCCGACTCCAGCGTATTTCCGCAGGACTTGGATATCTCGTATAATTGTATCTCTGATAACAGCGCGCCGGCGTTTATTATGACGAACGACAATCCCGACACAGTAGCGGGAACGCGCCGCATATTTGGTGATCCGACGACGGTTAATGTGAATCTGGATTCGTGTGATTCGCACTTCAATATTGACATTCTGCCGTTGTTTGTCGATCCGGCGGAGGACCTACAGACCCGGTTTGCCAATTATGAGCTGCAATCGTGCTCGCCGTGCGTAGATGCAGGTCCAGTCGGAACAGATCCGGATCCGGACGGCACTCGCGCCGACATGGGAGCTAAACCCTATGCACAGGCGGCGGGTGAACTGCGCGGACGGCTTGAGACGAACTTGAGTGCAGGTGTGTATCGCATGTCGTGCGATGTCGTAATACCGCCGGGTGTAACGGTCGTCATCGGTGAGGGCGCAAAAATTGAGGCGACAGGACTGTTCAATTTTGAAGTATACGGCAAATTGCTGGTCGAGGGAACTGCGAACAGCCCCGTGGAGCTTTGTGCCTGTCAAACTGCGAATCAGGATTTCGTCGGCGGTTTGCTGTTTCTTGATCGTGGTGACGAGCCTTCGATCTTGAGAAATTTCATTCTGAACGACTTCAATCGCGTGACCGTCAATAAGGCAGGTGTCCGGTTCGAGGATTGTGAGTTCAACACGGGCTTCCTCGGCGGTGCGCAGGTGGCTACGGGCACGACCGCGCTCGATAGTGCGGTAGTGTTTGATGAGTGCATTTTTACAGACGTTGGTGCGTGGGCAGTACAGGTGCTATCGTCTTCCGTGATTATATCGAATTCAAGAATATTCGGTTCGCGTGGACAGGGCATCACCATGAACAACGTCGGAAACGGCGTACAAATATTCAATACCGTTGTCGAAGCCTGCTCCGTTACGACGCTGTCCATGGAGGATTTCTGCAGCCCGCTAATTGTGAACAACACGTTTGTGGGTGGCGGCTACTATGGAATTCACATGCGGCAGAACTGCAATCCGACGCTGCTAAACAATATCGTTGCGCACTGCGGACGTTATGGTGTATTCGCAGAGCAGTCGTCTTTGCCGTTTATTGACTATTGCGACATTTGGAACAACGGTTTGCGGGACACGAATCCGGCCAATTATATGCCGGCCACGTTGGATGTCGGTGCGAGTATCAGCCAGGATCCGCAGTTCTCGGACAATGCCTACAGGCTTGCCGCCGCCTCTCCTTGTGTGAATTCCGGACACCCGGATTCGCAGTACAATGATCCTGACGGTTCGCGAAATGACATCGGCGCATGGGGCGGCCCGGGCGCCGGTGCGGTTGGCCGGGGAATGATACAGCGCTTGATGGCGCAACGATAAGAGAAATAATTTTGATTGCGAAGGCCTAACAGCGTTCGCCTGCCTTATTCTATAGAGGTTCTCGCACATGCGCAGGAATACCTACACATTTTTGTTAACCGCCCTACTTTTGCTTGGGCTTTGCACGGGACTTGTGACGGCACGAAACATGCCGTACTCAAGAGGAGACATTCGCGGGCCGGTGCGTCATTTGGACGTGGCCAACCCTGATGATCAAAACCGCGTGCATGATGCCGGCAAAATGTGGATGAACATCACGAACTACGGCTATTTTGGCAACGACGGTCCTTCACAGACCGGTGCGCTGGATGATCCGTGTCCTCCGGGAAATTGGGCGCCGCAGTGCGAGTTCCCCGGCGGTTCGGGACAACAATATCTGTTTCAAGGCGCGCTGTGGATTGGCGCGTTGATTGAAGAGGACGGATTTTTCACGACGCGCGTCTCGGTGGGTACGGACGGCTGGCAAAACCCGTCCATCAACGAATTTCACGCGCCGGAAGCAGGCTTGCCCGGCAGCGGAATTATTGAGCGTTCTAACCGCCCCGGATTCACGAACTGCTTTGGCGAAGTTGTTTATGATTCATTGGCGGTTTCCGATCAGGATTTCGTGGCGACTATGGCTGACACGTTGACCGAAGAGTTGTTTGTTCGCGATGATCCGGACGACGGCCCGCATCGCCCGCTTGGTATCAAAATCACTCAAAAGTCGTATTCGTTCAGTCAGGCATTTGCGGAGGATTTCATAATTATTGATTACGAAATCGAGAATATCGCATCGAACTTTCTGAAGAACGTTTATGTCGGTTTATATGTTGACGCAGACTGCGGCGTCGCGGGCGACAACAACGAACACACGGACGATATTTGCGGTTTTGTTCGCGAAGTTGATGAAATCAGTGCTGAAGGCGACACGACAAAAGTGCGCATTGACGTGGCATGGATTGCCGATAACGACGGCTATCCGGACCAGACGTTCGGCGGGCCGTTTACGATTCCTCATGTAACCGGCACACGTGTCATTCGGGCGCCGAACCCGCGACTATTCACGTCTTTTAACTGGTACAATCCCAATGGTGACGTCAACCTCGATTACGGCCCGGCCTGGGAGGCATATGCCGACCGTGATAGTCTGGGTATGGGCTGGACGGCGACCTGGGGCACACCGGAAGGTGACGCACACAAGTATCAGCTGATGAGCAACGGCGAATTTGACTTTTGGCAGACGTCAGTGGATGAGCTGTCCGCAGGCGTTGTTCTGGCGGACTCGGAACTGTACAAGTACTCCGGGTATCCTGTGCAAATCTTCTCCGATGCGGGTGTGGTTGACCCTGCGACCGCGGAAGATATCGCAAACGGATATGACACGCGCTACCTGCTGTCTTGGGGGCCGCTCGGAATCTATGACTTCACTGATGGCGCAGGAAATGATATTTACCGACTGAATCCGGGTGAGAAGTTCAAGATGACGATTGCCTATGTCGGTGGTGAGAACTTCCACAATCCCAATAATCCGCAAACGAACAACACGAATATTGACACGTCGAAGTTCGACTTCCGTGATTTGAAAGACAATGCGCGCTGGGCGAAGGATGTGTACGACAATCGTATGTTCGACACGCCGATTTTCGACTGGGGATTTGACGGCGATCCGGATAGCTTGGATGCGGACAGTTCTCAGGGTGATGGAATTCTAGATACCGGAGACGGGTGGTACGGCGAAGACGTCGGCCGGGACGGTATCTACGGTGTCCGTCCTCCGGGCGTTGACAGTATTGAAGTGACGTACTTCATTGGCGCCAACCTATTGGGAATGGGCGGCGCGACCATTACGGTCGGCTGGTACACCGGACCTGATGAAGGTGAACGCGACGGCCGCGTCACTGATGTCGACAACAATCCAATTCTCCAGGGCAGAACGCCGTTCCCGGTGACTTCAGAAGACAACATCATTCCGCAGGATCTCGTTTATGCCTTCAACGCGTTTCATCCGCTTCAGCTTGGTCCGTGGGACATGGGCTGGATGAGTGGAAACGGTGTTCTGGATATGGGTGACGGCATTCCTGATTTTACGGGTCCTCCGCCTCCGCCGATTCCTGCGTTGATCGAGTGCGTGCCGAATACATACAATTCTGCGCAGCATCAGGGCGGCATTGTGAAGATTACACCCGAGGGTCAATGTGCGACGGGCGGTCTCGGCTACGAGCTGCGCGACAAGGAAGTGATTCTGCGCTGGTCGAAGCGTTCTTCGGAGGCGCCGACCTACAGGGATCCGTTCAGCCGTCTGCAGGACTTCGAAGGGTATCGCATTCACGTCGCAACGGTGAATCAAGAAAACAGCTTCGAGCTGCTGGCTCAATTTGACGTTGAGGATTACGCCTATTTTGCCGATGGCTCGGATTCGATGATGACGGTTCCTGTGCAGACAAGTCGTCCGGATACGCTCGCGCCGGACACGACAATTATCGGTGTGCATGGCACACTCGGTCCGGTTGGCCCGAACACGGGAATCGAT
This sequence comes from bacterium, assembly GCA_013360195.1. Taxonomy (NCBI): domain Bacteria; species bacterium. The sequence continues at coordinate 109,680 of JABWCQ010000010.1, read as the reverse complement.
GAAATCCTGAGCGCGTACGAGGGCATTTATGAGTACCGGATACCTGCGCAAACTTTGGCACCGAGATACTATGCCGTGACTGCGTTCGACTACGGTGATCCGAAGTCGGGCTTGACCACGCTTAGCACACGCGCCACCGCGAATGCGGTGTTGCTTGCACCCGCCGGGTCAGAGCGTCGTGAGGTTACCGTTGTGCCAAATCCGTACCGCGCGTATCAAGATTATACTTCGGACTATCGCGGTCAATCGTGGGAAAATCAGAATGACGGAACGAACGATTTCTTTCCACAGGTTGACCGGCGTATAGAATTCATGAATCTCCCCGAGAAGGCGTTGATTCGCATTTTCACTACGGCCGGTGACCTCGTGCAGGTAATCCCTCACAACACGGACGGCGACCGGAGTTCGTGGGCAAGCTTGAATTCGGAAAAGTGGGATTTGAATTCCCGCAACAATCAGCAAGTAGTGTCAGGACTTTACCTGTTCAGTGTCGAAGATCTTTCGGATCATTCGATTACGACAGGCAAGTTCGTCATTATCCGTTAACCCAGAATTTAGAATCGTGTTCATAGACGGAAGGATGTGCACATGAAGCGTTGGCGACTATTCGGACTGCTTTTGGCCTGTCTGATCGCTCCCTCGATGCTGTGGGCTCAGGCAAAGGTCGGCACCGCCGGCGTACAGTTTTTGAAGATAAGCCCGTCGTGCCGCGCGGTCGGCATGGGCGAGGCCTACGTGGCGGTTGCCACAGATGCCAGCGCTATCTGGCACAATCCGGGCGCACTAGCTCGTCTGGAAAAACCTGAAGCGGTGGTCAGCTGGATAGATTACGCGGCAGGATTGCAGTATGGTTATCTTGGCGTATCGCAACCGGTCGAAAAACTAAACGGTACGATGGCAGCCTCGGTGAGCTATTTGACAACCGATGAAATGAAGGAAACCACACCGGAAATGCCGGACGGCACAGGCCGGACGTTTACAGCGGGTGACTTGGCCGTGGGGTTGTCCTACAGTCAAATGCTGACCGACAAGTTCTCGGTTGGAGGAACGCTGAAACTTGTCAATGAGACTTTGGCAGACAAGTCCGCGACAGGTTGGGCGGCGGACGTCGGCACATTTTATGACACGGGCTGGAAGACAGTCCGGTTGGCGATGTTGACGTCGAATTTCGGTCCGGACATGAAGTTCGTGAACGAGGAGTTTCCCCTGCCGATGAATTTTACGTTTGGAGCTTCGATGTATCTTGTGAACACGAACGACCGCGACTGGTGGAACGGTTCGGATTCGCTGGGTACTCATTCGTTGCTTGCCTCAATGGCCTGGTCGCATCCTAACGACAATTTGGAAGTCTATAACTTCGGTCTGGAATACGGGTACATGAATACGGTGTTTTTGCGTGCGGGCAAGAAGTTGAACGGTTGGTCACGCAAATCCTGGGACGAGTATCGCGCTGCTATTAATGCAGGTGAGGACGCATCCGGGGACAATCCGTTTTACGAGTTTCCGTTATTCAGCCGCAACGGCACGTTTTTCGGCAACGGCGCGACGATTGGTGCGGGATTGAATCTGGCGAAAGCAGGCCTAACGATTGACTACGCATTCACGGGCATTTCGTTCCTTGAGAACATCCATCGTTTCTCGCTGGGCTATCGCTTCACCAAGCACCTGCTGTAATCCGCGGAGAGAATCATGTCCCGAAATACAAAAATACTTTTATTCACAGGTTTGCTGATGGCTCTTGCTGTCGGCTGTGACAGGTTGAACGACACGCCGAGTTCGAACCAATCTCCGACCGTGCGATTCGTGAATTTCCCCGTTGACAGCACGGAGTTTTCCTATGCTCCAATCATTTACTGGCAGGGATTCGACCCGGACGGATTTGTGACGGGTTTTGAATATTACGACGATGTCTCCGAGGAAGCGTTGAACGCTTATCGAGCGGGCGACGCCGCGTTTCAAGCCTATTTGAATACAATTGCGGATGCAAATATCTGGACGTTGACCGAAGAGGCCAGCGAGCAGATATACTTGCTGACGGAGGTCGGCGAAGTGACGGAGCACATCTTCCTTGTGCGCTCGGTGGACAATCTTGGTGCGAAGTCAACGATCGCGGCGAGAACATTTTTCCGTTCCAATCAGCCGCCGAACACGCCTCAGTTGCGCTGGGCGGAGAGCACAAGCACGGACTATGATACCGTTGTGGCAATCGCGGATACGCAGCTTGTCGGCGACACGTTGACTATTACTTACAACGGGCTACGCCTGCTCTGGCAGGGCAGCGATCCGGATTCACGCACGTCTAATGTGATTCCTCTCCAGTTCAGCTATGCGCTTGTTAACGGCCAAGGCGACTCGATCGCGCTCCCGGTCAGAAATGACAGTAATCATGTCGTCGGGTATCGCGCCGGCTGGAGCAACTGGGGCAACGAGACTCAGATTGCATTCTACGGACTTGAGAGCGGCAATTATACGTTTTATGTTCGGGTGCGCGATGACGGGTTCACGCTGGCAAATAACATGGCGCATGCCACTTTCACAGTGGTAAAGCCCCAGTTGACCGGGCAGCTGTTGATTGTCAATGAGAATCGACCGCCCTCTGCGCTTGAACTGAATCGCGGCGGTATTGACGCCGACACCTTGAAAGCGTTCTATCTTGGAGTAAACGGTACAGGCGGAGTGCTGCGCGATGCAATCGATATCGCCAACACGCTTGCGCCAATTGCTCAGCCGCCAGGATCGCCGCCAATACGCCATTTTGATTTTGACAGCATTGCCTGGTTGGATAATGTTGACGGAGATGTGTTGTCTTACGAATACATCAGCCAGTTTGCGGTAGTCTGGATTATCGATGACGATAATTCATCGCCGGGCAGGACGGCGGCTGAAGCAACGGCCTACACGAAAGTACTGGCCGACTACATGAATGTCGGTGGTAATGTAATGTACACTGGCCGCAGATTGTTCAATAAATCGTTGAATCGCGCTGTCGGTACAGCGCCAAACGACTTCCTGCGCGAGTACTTCAACATCTTTGCCATTCGTTCGAAAGCAGTTTACAGTAACAACGTCGTTAATTCCGGAATCGCGGATTTTGTCGGCGCAGTGGCCGGCGACCCGCAGTATCCGGATTTGAATATTGATTCGAACATGGTGTCCAAGCTGCGTTATTTGAATCAGGGGGTGACCTACCCGCCGGAAATCGAGTACTTCGGACGATCCAACGCGCCGGTGAACTTTGACTTCGCGATTACCTTGTACAATTACAAGTCAAGCACCGCTGACACGTCGCTGTACACGAACCTTGTTGAGAATTACGACTGTGCGGTGGATACGAATTGGTCAAACGAGACAACGGTTGCCTTGATTCCTTTGGATGAGACTTTGCCGTTGTTGTCGGCTTCAACGATTCGCAATGTTTCGCGTGGCGTCAACGGCGAGTTCATGCACGTGCGCAATATCAGTTCAAACTTGCTTCAACCGAAGTGGCGGATTTTTGCGTCCATTCCGGTCGGTGGTGGTGAATGGACAACGGCCGATACGCTCGAAGTAACGTATCGTTTCATACCTCTTTCCGCTGACCATGATGAGCCGATAGCACTGAACTTCATCAAGTACGACGGAACGATTGAAATAATTCAAGTCGGAGAGACGATTCGCACGCGCATTTTTGCGACGCCGCGGTTCCGGAGCTGCTTCTTTACGTTCCCGCTGTCGTACATGAAGAACGAGCTGTACACTCATCCGATACTTGGTGATGTACCGGCAGTCAGTTTGTTGATTGCAAATGAGCTGTTGTTCTTTAATCAGAACCTCGACTTCAGCTTCAATTAATCAGAAGAGTCTCCGCATTTAATACACTGGAGCCGCGGAACAGACGTCCCGCGGCTCTTGTTTCTAACCATGTTTAATGAACACTCTCCCCGCAATCTGATCATCCTCTGGTCGGTGGTGTTGATGGGCCTGGCGGTTTGGCAGCCGACGGGCTATTGGACGATTGATGATGGAATCAAGTCCATATCCGCAACACGCGGGCAAGGAATGTTCGGCAGTCCGATTCCGGATGACACACTTCGTGGGAAACTTTCCAACTCTGCTGCTTATCCGGTGTTTGTCGAGCCATTTGCGGAGCGAATAGAAAATGGGGTTGCGCCTGGGTTTTCTCCTTTTTCAAGAATGCTTGCCGGTATCGAAGGGGAGTTCTCTCGTCGGGCGTTATTAGTCGTGACGGCGATAATCGCCATCGGTGTTGGGTGGACATTCTTCGCTGCAAGACTTGCATGGGGATTCGTGCTGCTGCCGTTGACATTCTATGGGCTTGTTCCGTGGGAGCATGGATTTGCGCTTTGCCTCTCGACGATCGCGCTGATCGCTTTGCTTTGTAAAGAACATATTCACACGGCTTTGGCGGCCGTCTGCGGAATTTTGCTTGCGGCGGCGACAATGCTGAGGCCTGAACATGGATTACTCCTGCTTGCGGGAATGATCTACATGTTACATACGAGAAGAATCAAGGAAGGCATGCTTCTCCTTGCGGGAAGCGCCGTTTGTTTTGGCACTCTTATTATGTGGGCAGGGACAGATGAGGTGTTCCGGCAGGTTCTCTTGAATAGAAGTCACGCGGACTGGTCGCTCAGCACTCGCGTGACGGCTGTTATAGATACGGTTTTTTCAATCGGTCCAAATCTCTATGTCTCAGGAATTCTGATTGCAATTCTGCTTGTTTCACTTTTCGTTCTAGATAAAGAAGGCACTCCACGCGTTTTCCGGCTTCTTGGTTGGCTCGGCGTATCGGTGTACGCGTTCATGATAGTCAAAGTGGTCTGGGAGCGCAGCTATCCGCCTTTCGCGATGTTATCAACAGGCTCCATTGCATTCGCAATGCCGTGGATGCTGTGGCTGGTAACGAAGCGGGATGCATGGCGAACCAAGGCAATGCCTTATGCGTTTGCCGCGCTCGCAGTGGGAATCCTTCTGCTGCCGCAATCAACCGGAGTGCACTGGGGACCGCGACTGCTGCTGTTTGCCGCGCCGTTGTTTGTCATCGCCTTGTACAAGGCCAACCTGCACAGGTCAACGGCGTTTAACGCGCTTGTTTTGTTGTCATTGATTCAAGGCATTCACTCCGGTGTTGTCGTGTACGCCCGCATGGTGGAGTCACGCGACCATGAGGAACGGTTGCTGCCGCACATTGGGACCCCGTTGGTGACAACCTCGCGGTCTCAGGCAATTGATCTCGCAGGCTTGTGGGATAACACGGAGTTCTTTGTAGCCTCCAGCGGCGATGAGCTAAAAAGCCTGTTCGTTCAATTCTACGAGCTGCGCCTGGATAGCGTGTGGCTGCATCTGATGTCATCAGACAGCTTGCTGATTAAAACGTTTCCAAACAACAAGCCGGTGTGGCCGCACAAGATGACGCTGGTCAACTGCGGCAATCTGTATCGTTCGCAATGGAGATTGTATCAGATTGTGATGAACCGAGCGGATCCGGAGTGGATTCCTCTGCTTGAGAAGGAGGCAGGACGAGCTACTCAGGCGGGAGATAACAAACGCGCGTTATTTCTGCAGAACGATATTGTCCGCCTGAATCCGAATCGCGCAGAGGCGCATCACAACATGGCGGTTGCGCTGGCAAGGTTGGGGAAGAATTACGATGCTCTAAAGGCTGTCGAGCGTGCGCTCGAGATTGATTCTACTCTGAGACCCGCGCAGGCGCTTCGCGACCGGCTTCAAGCTGCTGAAGCAAACTAAGCGCGGGAATGTAGGCGGGGTCGATACGGAGGGCGCGGGCGAGGGCTTCACGGGCCGCATTTTCCTGTGCATTCTGTCCGAACGCAAGCGCGAGGTGGTAGTAACCCGGAGCGGAGGGGATAAGTGCGACACACTCTTTCAGCGGAAGCTGTGCGGAGGCCGCGTCGCCATCGCGGAGAAAGCGCTTGCCTCGTTCAAGAAGCAAGCGCGCGAGGTTGGTTCGGGCATCTTCGTGTGACGAATCGGCATGCAATGCGCGATGATAGGCATCAAGAGCGCTGGCTGTGTCCTGCTTGGCCTCAAAGACCACGGCGAGATTATTCCATGCCGGTGCAGACTGTGAATTCTGTTTGAGCAAGTCAAGTAAAATTGCCTGTGCCTGATTCAGGTTGTTCGACTTCTGCTCGACAACAGCGAGATTCAGTAGTGCCAATTCGCGGGAGCCAGGATCAGTTTGAGCAAGAGTGAAACTCTTCCGCGCTTCATCAAGTCTGCCAAGTGCAAGGTAAGCATTCCCTTCCATGTAATGCGCTGCGCCGACGTTGGCTTCGCGCGCATTGAAAGGGTTGATTACAGCTATTATAAAAAACGTAAGGGCAACTGCTGCCGCTCGTGCGCGCAGTGCTCTCCCAAGGGAGAGGTAGGTCGTAACTCCAGCGCCTGCGAGTGTGCAAAGCCACGGGACAATCGGCATTCGAAAGCGGCTGGCGATGAAAAAAAGGATGACACTGACGGCATAAGCGAGCACCAGTCCCCATAGCAGCCTTGCCTCGCGTCTGTACAAGGACAGGGCGGCTAAGGGAAGCAAAAGTGTAAAATTCAGCAGAATAAGCAGGCTAAGGCCCGGTGTTTGCCCTGAAAAGTAGGCTATGTGTTTGTTATTTGAGACTTCGAAGCGGTTGAAAAACAGCAGGGTCTTTCGTACCATAAGCTTAAGAGAGGTAACCGGCTCGGAAAGCCAGAATTCCTGACCCTTCTGATAGTAGAAGTCGGAGACTTCGCCGGGGCCCATATCGCGGCGAGTCTCGCGCTCTGCCATGGCATTCGCCTCCTCCAAGGTCCAAAACCGGTCTGCGCCGGGCAAAATGGACGCTATGCCGTCTGCCTGAGGGTTATTGCCAATCCAGAAGTTGACCCCGCCTTGGGTGGCGATGAGGACGGGCTCGTACCCCATTGTCCAGTTGGCCAGTGTTATCGGCGCAATGGGCACAGAGAGCCCGAACAGGCCTGCGATAGCGATTCGAGCTGACAGCGGCCTCCACAGCGGCCACAGGGCAAAGGCAAAAGCAAACGGTGCGACCGGTAGAAAGTTCGGCCTGGTAATCGAAGCAAGCCCCCAGACAATTCCGCAGAGGAGTGCCTGCCTGAGCGAAGGGGATTTTCGCAGAGCAAGTGTGCTCCAACCTGCCAATACGGCCATCAGCATTTCGAGACTGGTCGAGAGAATTTCGGCGCTGAAGAAAATGACCATGCCGTTCACGGCGAACAACGCTCCGGCGATGCGTGCGGCGAGGGATCCGAAATAACAGTGAACGACACGATACAGGATTGCAAGTGTCGCCAATTGCAGAATAAGATTGAGCAGTCTGGCCCACAGCAGGTCATTGTCCACAAGGGCGTAGACGAAGCCTAAGAGCCACGGATAAAGCGGCGCACGAAAGAGCGGCCATGGCCCGAATTCACCGGAGGCGGCCCTTGTTGCGGCCTCGTGATACCACAACGGGTCCACAGCCGGAGCCCAGAAGGTCGGACTGCCGGATGCAAAGTAAAGATGCCAAACGCGCAAGGTAAGCGCGCCGGCAAGGATTAACCAGAGCCAACGGTCAGAAACAAGACTTCGCATACCCTGAATATATGAATCTCAGTTCGCATATTCCATTGGCCGGAACATTCATCTACTTGAAGGGAGTTCCCATGAAACTCGCCCTACTCACCCTAATGATTTGTGCTGCCGCGCTGATGCCAGCCCGAGCCGCCGAACTGTCTCCGACCTTGCCCGACATTTTGTCATCTGCGAGTGCCACAGACCAAATCGCGGTTATCGTATTTCTCGACTCGAAACTATCGATGGATGAGGTATATCCGGAGGCGAAACAACTGCCGATGGGACCACGCCGCGAATACGTGGTGCGCGTCCTGAAAGAGCGGTTTGCTCTGATGAGCTCCGATGTGATGAAATATCTTGAAGGCTTCACAAAGACAGGTGACGTTTCGTTGCTAAGGCCGCTTTGGATAATGAATGCGATTCGTCTGACGGCAACCAAAGACGTGCTCATCAAGCTGGCAAGCGATTTTCCGGAAGTCATTTATGTTGCGCATGACCCTGTATATGAGAATACGCTTGACACCGGTTGGGGTGTTGCCGAAATTGGCGCTCCTCAAGTTTGGAGTCAATTCGGAGCTCGTGGTCAGGGTGTTATTGTCGGGCACAAGGACTCAGGAATTAACTTTGCTGGCTGCGCCCGATTCGCAGATCGCATTTGGATGAATCTCGGTGAAGATGTCAACCATGACGGGCAATTGGACGGTGCCGACCAAAACGGCGTTGACGATGACGGGAACGGTTACATTGACGATTTTAACGGCTGGAACTTTGACGACAACACGAATACGGTGAGTGACAACAACGGGCATGGAACCCGCACGGGGTCAGTCATCAGCTCCAATCCGACCACAGGAACATGTGACACCGTTTCTGTTGCTCCGCAAGCTACGCTGATGGTTCTACTCGGTTACTTGACGCAGGGAGCGGTGTTTGAATCGAGTCAATATGCACTTGAAAATGGTGCCAACGTTATTTCAGCGAGCTTGAGTTTCAAGCAAAGCGAATGCAACAGCCCAAATCTGCGCGAATGTCCGAATCGCGTTGGGTTTCGCTGGGTCTCGGAGATGGAATTGGCGGCAGGAATCATTCACGCGAACTCCACCGGCAATGATGGCCTATCCAATCCACGTCCGCTTTCTACATCTGCTCCGTCAGATTGTCCACCACCCGCAATGACGCCCGGTCACTATCAACAGGGCGGGGTGAGTTCAGTTGTCGCAGTTGGAGCATATAACGCCAATGGTACGCATGGAAGCTTCAGCGGGATCGGTCCTTCAGCATGGTCTCGACAAGATATTTGTGTTCATCCACGAGTGCCATGGTGTGGTCCGGAGGGAACACCGAGCGAGTATCCTGAGGAATTTGAAGATTATCCGTATGCCTCGGGTGAACATGGACTGCTGAAGCCAGATATAACCGCACCTACGGTTGTGGATGCTGTCGCTTCGACATGCGGTTGCTCGAGTATCAACGGCACGTCCGGTGCGACGCCGCATGTCGGTGGAGCATTGGCTGTAATCTATTCTGCATTTCCGGGGATTACACCCGAGGAAGCCTATCTGGTCTTGGTAAACGGTGCTCTGGATGCGGGTGACGCGGGTCCGGATACGACATGGGGATTTGGTAAGCTTAGATTGCTGTCGGCGATACAGCGCGGGGACGATACGCTCGGCTCTGTTGCAGGAACCGTGTCGGAATCGCCAAGCGGTGACTTGCTGGAGGGCGTGAGAGTTACGGTCGAAGGCGCACAGCCGGTATGGACAGATGCAAACGGGAATTACGAGTTATTCCTGCGGCCGGGGACATATACCGGAGCATATGAGAAATTTGGCTATCAGACCGTACTGCGTAATATCAACATCATCGCGGGTCAAGTGGATGACGGAAATTTGACCTTGAGTCTCGCCGCCGATGCCAGCGTATCAGTCGTTGTCACAGACGGAGACGAAGTCTTGTTGCAGGATGTTTTAGTCCGGCACCAACTTAGCGGTCAAGAGACCTTCACCAATTTCGAGGGAATCGCTTCCTTTCCCGTGATGTACAGCGGAATCAATGAATTCATCATCGGCGAAAATGTCGAGATGTTTGAGAGATTGTCCATAACGCCATCTCTTCAGGCAGGTCAAAACACGGTTCCCGCTGAATTGGAACGTTCGCGCCTCGCAGGTCCGACTTTGCCTGATCAATACGGGTACATTGCCTATGATGACTTGGACTTCGGCGGCCCGTTGTTCGACTGGGTGGAGCTTTCAGAAGGACTTGGGGACAATCTGAATATCTCGGGTGACGGCTGTGCCAGTCGGACGCTCCCATTCAATTTACAGTTCTACGGTGCGCAAACGAATCAGATTAACATCAGCGCCAACGGGCATGTTGAATTCGGAACGCCGTGCAGTCAGGATTGGAGCCGTTGGCCAATTCCGGCACCGGATGCTCCCAACAATTACATCTCAGTGTTTTGGCAGGACTACCGTCCGGAGCTTGGCGGCGGAGTCTATTACCATTATGACGCTGAGAATCATCGTGCGATAGTGCAATGGGAGGATGTGCCGGAGTGGTTTGAAACCGGGCGTGCGACTTTCCAGGTGCATATTTACGACCCGGCGTTTAACGGTGACCATCTTGGAAATAGTGTCATAGAGATTCACTTTGAGGACTATCAGGGAAGGCTTGAGACATCTATCGGAATTGAGAATGCAAGCGGGACGGACGGATTGCAGTACGCATTTCAACTGTTTTACGCGGCTGGAGCGGCTCCGGTGCGTGCGGGCCGGGCAATCCGTTTCACAACGGATGTCTATGAATCTGCCGATGATGGTCCGGGTGTGGTGCCCCGCGACTTCGTTCTGATGCAGAACTATCCTAATCCATTTAACTCGCAGACGACCTTCCGTTTCACAGTCCCGCAATCGAGCGCAGTTACCTTGAAGCTCTATGATGTGACGGGGCGCGAAACGGCAGTGATAACAGACGGAACCGTGCAAGCCGGGACCCACTCAGTGAATTTCAATGCGACAGGATTGTCGACAGGAATATACTTTGTGCGGATGGAGGCAAATGGCAGCACGGTCGCCGCGCGCAAGATTTTGTTTCTGAAATAGGGAGTTACTGTCTTGACAAAAGAAAGCCCGATGCGTCAACGCACCGGGCTTTTTAATATCGAGGCCGCTCTCGCGGGGCGGCTTACTCGCAAAACTCAGGCAGTCTGCTTTAGCCTGACACCTTCAATGGCGTGGCGAAGCTGGTCAAGCGAAAAAGGCTTCTCCAGGAAGGCATCCGGCCGCGGTGGTGCCATGTTGATGGCGGCCTTATAGTGCACCCAGCCGGTAATTAGAATAACCGGTGTCGCAGCGTCGCTGGCCTTGATGTCTTTCAATAGCAACAGACCGTTTCGATTCGGCATATGAATGTCCGAAATTACCAGCGAGGGTCGGTGCTGTTCAAATGCCAGAAAGGCCTGGTCACCATCCTCGGCAAGAATCGGCTCATATCCCAAATCCGACACGCACTGCGCGAGCATCTCGAGCATGCTCCTATCATCATCTACAACCAAGCACTTAAGCATTTCTGTTCCTGTCATTTTCCCGGCAAAGGAGCGAAATTTCTTTCACATCTGTCCGCAAAGGCCGTGCCGGGTCTGCCGGACTGCAATCGGAGCAGAAGAGAGGACTAACTTGGGAATCAAGAAAGGGTTAGACCTCTTCACGGGTGGTAGGAGCAAGGAGGAGTAATACGAATCTAACACAAATGTAGACGAACAGCGACAGAATTGTGGATATGTTGATAAGTTGAGTATTTTCATGGTTTTTTCAACCTTCCGAACATGAAGTTAGAAGGAACTTCGTGAAACATTACACAAGTCGAAGGCGTTCATAAGGTATTGTCTCTCAAGGGAATTGCAGAGGTCTAAATCCTTGCAATTCAAGAGAAATGACTTGCTTTTCGGCTTAGATTGTTCTATATTTGCGCAAGTTCCGCAAAGGGAAACCAAGGAGATAAAGTACATGACTCTTCGTAAGACACTGTTTGTCGCATTGCTGCTGGCAGTTGTAGTCCTGCCGGCCACGTCGAACGCCACCATTACCCGTGTGATCGGATTGGGTGGCGAGGACGCCAATTTCATTCTGCGTGATGCCTACAACTCATCAGTGTGGCCGCAGTTAGTGAAGCACTACGGAATGCAGTCGGGTATGGAATTCTATACCCACGATGGTTGGGATCTTCAGAAGGCCTACGTGAATTACGACTTCGGCACGGAGTCGTCAGTACTTCAGTTTGCTCTTGACAAGCTGAACCACCGCAATTACGGCATGCTTGCAGGAAACGAGCTTTCGGATCTTGACAACGTTCCGGGCGGCTACAACAAGCTGAACATCACCTATGGCCGTCCGATGGGCGACGACATGCTTATCGGTGTGAATCTGCATTGGGCAGGCAAGAGCTTGAAGACGAACGAAGACGGCGGCGATTTCGACGATTCGTACAGCGAAATCGGCTTGATGCTTGGATTGACTGCGATGGAAGAGAAGCTCGACGTGTCGTTGGGATTCCGCACGGGTGGTTACACCGTTGACCATGGCGGCGCAACGCTTGCCGAGGCCGATGGCGCGAGCGACATTATGCTGGCTGGCCGTTATTGGCACGAAGCGAGCGAAACGTACTCCATTATCCCGAGCCTTGCTCTCGGCATGCACACGGACAACACCAAGATGGGTGATGCCTCCAATGAGTACGGCGTGACGGCATTCCGTCTGGGCGTTGGTAACAACTGGACGCCGAAGGAAAACTTGCTGGTGATTTCGGAGCTCGGTCTTCGCAGTATCAGTGAGACGATGAAGCCGGATGGTGGCGAGGAAACCAGCGATTCCGAAATGGACATCTTCTGGAGAATCGGTGTTGAATCCGAGATCTTCCCGTGGCTGTGGGGCCGTTTCGGCGCCGAGCGTGACTGGGTTGGCGCGACGTGGGAATCCGTGGTTGGTCAACCGGAGTGGTCGAGCAGCATCACGAGCACCTATGTTGGTGCGACGACGCGCTGGAATCGCTTCCAGGCCGACTTGCTTGTTCATCCGTCGTTCTTCGGCTATGGCCCGAACTTCGTATCTGGTTATACCGACATGATTTTCACGCGTGCTTCGGTGAAGATCAACTTCGACAAAGAGTAATTCGCCTAAAGCGTAACGCACATTTGGCCGGGCGGCAGCGATGCCGCCCGGTTTCTTTTGTGGTAAAGAACTGTCTGTAAAACATACACTTCAGGCAAACCTGGGGCTTCCTGAAGATAACAGGGCTTGACTTTGACTTTTTTTTTTTGAAATAATGATAGCAACCCAGTTGCGAAGTGGTTTTCGTAGCGCGTTCATTCACGTTTTGGAGGTTGCGATGAAGAAGGTAATTATTGCGGGAATGCTCCTTGCATTGTGTTCAACAGGCTTTTGCCAAACGGACGATCCGGGTTGCAATCTATATGCGACTCAGAAGGACACAACATGCGTAAGCACATCAACATGCGCGACGGCGACGAATTGTCCAAGAACGCAATTCACAATAGTATGTCCGACCGATGTTTATTGGATTAAGGCTTATACAGATTGTGACGGTACCAACAATGCTCATTGTGCCGCGTGTGTAAAGATAACCGACATGAGTGGCACTCCGTTGTTTCAGTTAAACACTGAAGCAGAGTGTGAAGAGGTCGAATATTGCGACAGCGCCTCTTGGACTCCTACTTCTTCGGGGACGTATTATTTATCAGTCTGTTTAGTGCCATGCAACGAGGTTGATGGAGAGACCTGCTGCGGAGGACAGTACGATTGCGAAGCATGGGGCATAATTTCGAAGTCGCAATTAAGCTGTGATTAGTGAGAGTTCCTTTTCTGCTGCTGTGTTTGCCGCTCTTCAGCGGAGGTATCGAAGGAAGAGTGATAACTGTACCCGATGATGTGCCAACCGTACAATCAGGTTTGGACGAAATCGGCGAGAGGGATACACTTTTTGTACATATCGGTGTTTACCCAGAAAATTTGCAGGCACCGCCGTTTGAGTTTGTAATGCTTGGGGAGTTGTCGGATGATTCCACAGGGTATTTTCGTCCGTTGATTGATCCTACTATACTTGAAACACCGGATTCAACACCGGTGTTTCGTTTTCCGGACAATTCACTTGCAATGGTCGAGAACTTCGAATTTCAGAACGTGGGAAGAAAAGGGATTGTTTGTACTGGTCGTGGCATAACCTTGGAAAACTGCGCGGTCTACTCAACCGTTGATGGCCTTGTCTTCGATCGTGATAGCCTCGACGCATTAGTTTCGATTAAGAATAGCATGTTCTGGGGCAACACGGACTACACCGTGAGAATAAGCAGAGGCAATAGATTGCGTGCAATCGGGAGTACTTTTGTTGGCGGCGGAACAGACAGGAGCCGTTCAATGGTAGTATCAAGCGAGTCCACAATTGATTCGTGTTATTTTACAAGTGAGGGATCCGCCGGTCTACTTTACTGTTGGTCCGGAAATCATGTCGTGACCAATTGCACTTTTGGGCCTGCAGTAACACGATCGATTTGGGACGAGAGTATAGTTGACATGGGTAACGGTACCATCCGGTTTTCGGACAATGTCTTCGTTGATTGTGTTCATAGCAAAAGTGTGCTTGAGTTTCAAGTTGCAATAGGAGATTCCGCAGAAATCGTCAATAACTCGTTCACGCACTGTATTGGAGCAGACTCATTGCTGACGCCGCGTGGGACTGTCTATATTGAACAAGGCAATGCTGAGGGTCGAGGTATTCTTATCAGCGGTAATACCTTTACAGAGTGTTCCTCAAATCAAACGGTTGACGACATTTTTGTCGTTCCCTTCTTTCCGGCACTCATTGAGAACAACCGGTTTATTCGTGACGCGCAGAACGGATTGCCATCCATCAGATCAGGTTCACCGTTTCAGCCGTCGCCGTTAACACTTCGGAATAATGTTTGGGAAGATTGCGGCTATGCGGCGTCACTTTATCCTCCGGCTGATGCCCGCTCTAACTACTGGGGAGACCCGAGCGGACCCTATCATGAGTTTGAGAATCCAGGAGGATTGGGCGATACGATAACAGGTTCAATGCTGTTTGTGCCATGGCTCGAAGATACTGTGACATCAGTGGAGGACAGTAGTCCAGAGGTGATCGAGGAATTTTCTATCCGCGCATTTCCGAACCCTTTCAACTCGCGGGTGACAATTGAGTTCACGACTGCAAGGCTCCAAGAAATGGAATTGAAAATCTTCGATATCCAGGGGCGGCTGGTTGCTGACCTGCTCAACGAATCGCGATCCTCCGGTTCGTACACGATCGAGTGGGACGCCTTGGCCACTGCAAGCGGTACCTATTTCGCACGGCTTACCGGCAACAGCGTTTGGAGTGCCTCCAAGGTGATAAAGCTCGCGCTCATAAAGTAGATTGCCTCTGCAATAAGTTATAGGACGGCCACCTGGTCGTCCTTTTTTGTGCACGGTCTTTGCTCTATTCATAGTGATTAACTATGAGGAGCGACTATGTCAGGCAACACTCTTGCACTCTGCACGATGCTGCTGTTGATTTTCATCACGGCCTGTGAAGAGGAATCCACCGAACCGACGGTCGGAAATCCGACAGTTACGATACTGACCCCATCAGGCAGCGGCGAACTGAGCGGTACTGTTACTGTTGAAGTATTTGGCCACGATGCGAACGGGAATGCGTTGGATCGGATTGTGTATTTCGTGGAGGATGAGGCCTTGTACACCGACCCGAACCCAGGCGCGGGCAGTCCGTCAAGCTCATGGGAATGGAACACTGAAACACTTGGCGATGGAGTATATGACATTCGTGTCGTTGCATACGACAATGTCGGGAGGTCCGGTGAGGACGAGCAGCGAGTTGATGTGGTAAACGCGGATGTGGCGACAGGAGTCTTTCGCTCCGACAACAATGGGGTGATCCGTACCCGTCATGGGGCCCAGCTTCGCATCCCGTTAGGCGCGGTGCCGCTCGACGAAGAGAATCGCGTTGCGACGATGGTTTTTTCAATTTCACGCGATACCACCGCGACCGTTCAGCCGCCGCAGGGCGAGACACGTGTTTCCAACTACTATCGCTTCACACCCGGAGGCTTCGTATTCCGATATCCACTGGAGCTGACTCTTCCGTTGCTGGACAACGCAAATGTCGAAAACCGTGAAGTCACGCTATACCGGATTAATCCGACGACCTCAGAGCTTGAGAGTTTCGGCGGTGTATACGACGCAGGATTTCATTCTATCACGGCGCAGACGTACGAGCTTTCGACATGGTTTGCGGCGGCCTCGACGTCCAGCGGCCTCGACCCGCAGGGTTGGGGTTGTGTGCAAGTGGATGCGGGGAATGCCGACTGGGTGCAGCTTTGTGTGGAGAACTACTTGTTGACCTATCCGCTGCGTGACCAGCTGTTTGTTCCGCAAAACGGGCTAAACATCGCCTACGCGAACAGCGCATTCGGCTGGGAAGAGAACGGGCGTTGGTTTCTGCCGCAAGGCAGCTACACCATTTGTATGCAGCGATTGGGCAGCAACGGAGTGTGGCAGAGACAGTCGCGGTCGGTGGTTATAAATCAACCTGCGGCACGCGAATGGGAGGGTGGAGGAAACTGTGTTGCGGAATGGACCGATTTCATCACGGACGGGTCGATCCCGCAACCCGTTGACGGTACCTGTGGCTGTATACCGGAGCCTTCTGTCCCCGTTGGGACGGGAGAGGTACAAGTGACACTTCAGTGGTTCAGCGAGGCCTCGATTGATTTAGACCTATGGGTCTATGAACCATCCGGCGAACGATGTTACTTTGGCAATGCATCGACAGCAACCGGTGGAACTCTTGACCGGGACAATCTCTGCGGAAATTATCAGAACGGAACACCTGAGAATATTTTTTGGCAGACTGCTCCGGACGGCGAGTATTCAATCTGGGTTGACTGGTGGTCAGATTGCGGCAACGGCTTGTCGCAGATGCCGTTCAACGTGAGGCTAGTGAACGGCGTTCAGGTCGAAACGTATGACCGTGTGCTGCCTAATGAACAATCACTAGAAGTGGCGCAATTTGAAGTCTATCATGGAGCTTTGAGAATGTACCCTCCTGGGGGCCTTTTTCACTCCTCGCCTCCACCGCATATCACCAAGTTACCCATCATGGCGCGACGCTAATTAGACTTAAGGCATGAAATGGCGAAACCCCCGACCGGTGTCATTGTCGGGGGTTTCTATTGCTTTGGCTCCCTGCGATCATGGGTCCCGCGTCAGATCGCGCAAAAGGCCAAGCAAGCTCTTGATAAAGCCTTGGCGGATCTCCACCAATGCTACTTATAATGATTTATCCCCCCTACAAATGATAAGACCAATCAGCTGATAAATTGTTGCAGTGAATTCTACGCGAAGAAGGCAATGTGCTTGATCGGAGGCATGGCGTTCTGGAAACTTTAGTTCTCTCTGCAGACTTACTGAAAGGTGTTATGAGGATGGACATAACACTGAAGGCCGTGAAGTGTAAGGAAACAAGAAGGATGCGGGTGTTGAAGGAATTGACATCACAAAAATTTCGTAAGACAATGTTTTGAATTGACTTTGCCCTGTTTCAGAGGCTAAATTAGGCTTGGAACGTAACAACGGGAGTTGTACGTGCCGGTCATCCGAGGTGGAAAGTTTTTTGAACCCCGCACCAGCCGAATCTCCCGGCGGTGCGGGGTTCGGTGCAAACAGGGGCAATTGCATTTTGCAAGAGAAAAGCCCATCACAGAGGTGACAGGCTTTGAGGTGGCGTCTCCCAGAATCGAACTGGGGACACACGGATTTTCAGTCCGTTGCTCTACCATCTGAGCTAAGACGCCGAAAAGGAAACCGCAATGTAATCAACACCCCGGCAATTGTCAAGCGGAAAAGCTGGCTTGTTGTTGGTTACGACACCAGTGATAAGTTAACGGTCCGGTGAGACGTAGACCATACCAACTATATTAAGCACAAGTGTCAGAATAACAACAATATGAGTTAGGGTAAGAGACCCGGACATGTCGGTCTTAGTGTTCTGGAATCATTGCGGATAGGTGAGCGGGGATATACTTTTATATGTAATAACGAATTTCTCGGACAAAGAACGCAAGATTTTGTAAATATAAGAGTTGAATCGGTGGTTTTTGTTTTGGTCAGCTGATTGTTGCGGAGGCGCAACAGATTTCAAAAGAGATATTGTATTGGTGAAATAGATAGGATCGGAGGAGCATGTGAAACTCTTGCAATGTATGTTAATGATCCTCGCAGTGATGACAGCATCACATGCGTGGGCGGATGGCCGAAGCGGTCCGCGAAGTTTGGATGAATGTTCAGCCTCTGCTGAGTTCAATTTGAACTCAGAGACGGATGATTTCTTGTATGACTTCTACATTGATGTTGATGATGAAAGCAACTGTGGCCGCCGACCATCCGGTGATCAGACTTTTCAACTGCTCGTACAAGAGAACGGGCTTTACAGCATCAGTCTTGATACCGACGGTGAAAGCGGATGGCTTTACTTGCTGTCCGGCTGCTGTGACGGTGAACAGCTTTTTCCACGCGGTTTAGTGGGTTCGTACAGGGAGATTGAATGTGCTTGGCTGGAGCAAGGCACCTACTATCTTACGGTGGAAGGTGACGGCGAAATGCAGCTTTACATCAATGCCTGCAACTCTCCGTGCGGATCCATCGGTCTGGAGGACGGTCTTACGTTCGAAGGCAACTCAATAATCTTTGTTGAGACGGTGGATGCGAATTCGTCGGAACCGAACTACAACGGACCCTGGCTTACGGAAGGAGTGCCGTGTCAGGAAAGCTCTGCAAATGAAGACGGCGAGTGGGTCGGTTTTGGCTATTACAATTGGTACAATCAGGACTTCGGCTGGAGTCATTTCTTCAGCACTGAAGGTATTGAGTGTCAGGATTTCACGATCGACTCGGCATGTGTCATCATTTGCGCGTATGAAAATGACTACTGCGGTCAAGGTGATCCGTCTCGTGACGCTTCACGTTGCCAGTGGGATGAAGTTTGGATTGACAGTGATGACTTTCCGACTGGCATCTTAAATCCGTGGGTGGAACCCGGCAACAACCTTTCATTGTCAGAGACCAAATTCCCTGTTTCGCTTGGTGATCTCGAAGACGGTGAGGTTGAGGTCTTTGTGGACATTGACGCTTTTTCTGATCAATGCGCCTGGGCGACTGAAATATGGTCATCGAAACTAGTTGTGTACATGTCATGCCGTCAGATCCCTCCGGGTCCGGATGGATATGATCTTGGCGACCTTCCCAACCTGAATGAGGAGGAACAGCCATGTTATCCGACGAATACTCCTGAAAGCGGCGGACCTGCCAATGCAGTATTCGCAAGCGAACAGCAGATAGCGTGGTTGGGCGAGTGTGTCACTCATGAGCAGTTTCCGAATACAGTTGACGCGGACATATGTGACGACGGTGTATTCTTCTTGCCGGAAGATAATCCCGGCGGCTCGTGGATGCCCGGTGAAACAGTTTGTGTTGAAGTAGCCATAACGACCGGACCCTCATATCTGCCTGGAACACCTCTGTACCTGTGGGCGTGGAAAGACGGAAATCTTGACTGCGACTTCGATGATGAATTCAGCTTCGGTGACTTCACTGCAAGCGAGTGCATCATCCCCGGCTACCTTTACTATGCAGAAGGTCCGAATACCATGTTCACGACGGAAGTTTGCTTCCTGGATCCAGGCACGCTCGAGTTCGGACGCTATGACGGCCATTTGAGATTCCGCTTGCTTTCCTGCGGAGGCGAGACTCCGACACGCGAAGGTGATCTCCTGGACTGCAGTTCGGCACAGACTTATGTAGACGATATTCTTGGCGAAACGGAAGATTACATTATCGCCGATCTGCAGCTCCCCGTTCAACTGATTTCGTTCACAGCGACCAGCATCAACGGACATATGCTGCTCAGCTGGACCACTGCTTCAGAACAAGACAATGACGCCTATGAGGTTCAGCGCTGGAACGGCTCCGGCTGGCTTCGTGCGGGTGATCTTGTCGCGGGTGCGGGAACGTCCGTCAGTACGCACCAATACGTATTTGCCGACCGGAATGTGGAGGAAGGCCTAAGCTATCGTTACAGACTTGTAACGATAGATCTAAACGGCAACAGAATGCCTGTGGCGGAAGTCAGCGGGCATGTTGAACCGGTAAACACGACTGTCGAAACATTCACGTTGCACCAAAATTTCCCCAACCCGTTCAATCCGACGACAGAGATCGCATTTGAACTGGCGAGTGCCACAGATGTCTCTCTTGTGATATTCGACCTGTTGGGACGTGAGGTTGCAAGCTTGGTCAACGGACGTCAGGATGCCGGAAAGTATACGGTTAGTTTTGATGCGACCGGATTACCGAGCGGAATGTACTTCTATCGTCTTCAGACGGCTGAGTTTACTGACATGAAGAAGATGATGCTCCTGAAATAAGGGACTTCCGATCTCCCTTACAAATAGCCCCCCGGTGCTTGCTCCGCACCGGGGGGCTTGTCTATCAGGTCTGACGACTAATTTGATGTCTTAAGGTGATTCAGTATAAGTGCTCGCTGCTCGGCGGTAAGGTGAAGCTTGGCACCGTAACGCTCCACATAAATAGGCCATTCATCATCCGTAAAGTCCGAAGCCTTACGCAGTGAGTGGCAGGACGCGCAGTTCGCTCGATAGAGCCTCTCGCCGTCTGACAAAGGCGCGGAGGGCTTGATCTCCTTAGCTGCACATCCAGCGAGCAGCCACAAGGTCGTAAGAATGAGGGTTTTACGAATCACAGGTCAATACCCATAATCATGCGGAATCTTGAATCATCGCTGTCATCCGTTATGCCTGCCGCGATTCCAGCCGATAACCACAGTCCGCCTGAGGCAAATGATACGGTAGGGCCCAGATAGCTTTCAGTGACATTCTCATCCTCTTCGAACTCCACGCGGGTTGTGGATTCCAGACCTGCCACGAATTTGGGGTGGAATTCAATGGATGTGCCTAAGTCAAAACCAACCTCATGTTTGGTGTCTGGAGCGAAAAAGTACTCATACACAGGATTCACGGCGATGTTCCATTTGTCCACTGTCTTGGCAAGAATCAGTTTGCCTTCCAGCTTGTTGGGAGAAGAAGTCTCCGTCTTGCGGTTATATTCTATATAGACCAGCGGGTCCATGAAGTACTGATCAACTTCTCCAAAACGATAGCGAGTGCGTAGTTGCCAAGCGTCCCACTTCATGGCGCTGCCTTCGTTTTGGACGAAGATTTCATACAACGACGCGTCCCACCGCGAGGTCAGGCCGTGCTCGATTTCGATCCGGAATTCGTTTTGGTCCACCTCTCGCATTTTGGTTGTTTGATACAGCTCAAGCTCCGTATTGCCCTGCGGCATTGTTTGGTATTGGTAAGTCCAGACATAGAAACGGCGGTCAGCGAGGGCTAAAGTAGATGAAAGTGACAATATCGCAATTGTCGAAAGAACCAACCCAAATCGCAAAAACATTCTTAATCTCCATTTAACAAAAGTTTAACATTGCAAAACAGCGAGCGAATTGCTTCAAAGGCAATGTTCTACGGGTCTAACTTTCATTAATGACAATAAACGAAATTTAGATACAATTGTCAAGTATAGAGATGAATGGGGGTTCAAAGAAAATGCACGTTGCGGATGAAAGTTGTCTTTGGCGGGTTTGTATCGTAAATTAGGGTTAACTACCCTTGAAGGAGGGAATAATGCGAACCACACTATTGATACTATGGGCTTTCGCCGTTTTGCAGTGGGGTTGCGAGCGAGATAAGACGATTACGGGGGCTACGGCTTCCGGCCAGATCGTGACTTTCCCGGATACTGCCCTGGAAAACGCCGTGCGGGCGGCCCTGCAGGAACCTACAGACCCGATTACTGTCGGAGACCTGGAAGGGCTGACACACTTCTATGCGGCAGAATGGGGGATACGTGATCTCACGGGAATTGAGTATATGCGCTCCCTCACGTATCTGGATTTGTCGGCCAACGCGCTGGACAGTATTCCGCAACTCGCGGAGCTGACAACATTGGACACAGTGATTCTCAACTACAACTCGATCGGCGATATCGGACCGCTTATTCAGTTGCTCGGGCTCCGGATGCTGGCCATAGCAGGGAATGATGCCAGCGATATTAGCCCAATCGCCAACAGCCAGTTTCTGCGTTCTCTTGATGCGAGCTTTAACGGGATTGAGAATACCGAGCCGCTTCGCACCTGTCCGCAACTGCGGGAGTTGTATGTTCGCGGGAATCCCATCTCGGACATGAGTTTTCTTGCCGACTTAAGACTGCTTGAAGCGCTGGACATCGGTAATTGTCCGGCAACGGACATCAGCACAATCATTCAGGCCTCAAATCTGCGGAGGTTGTATATTCAAGATTCTGGCGTTCAGGATTTTGCCCCGCTTTCGCAGCTTCGATTTCTCGAAGTCCTCTGGCTGACAGAGAGTCACGTTGAATCTCTGGAACCGCTGCGAACGCTGACCTCTTTGACACAGCTCTATCTGTCCAACAACCAGATAACTTCAATCGAGCCGCTGCGGAATCTTGCTCAAGTAACATCGTTGAATCTTGCCGACAATCAGATAAGTGATGTGTCGTATCTTGCAAACCTCAACAACATCACCACACTCGATTTGTCAAACAATCTTGTCACGGACATAGACGTGCTTGAGGATGCGCAGATGCTTCAGGTTGTGTATCTGTCGGGGAATCAGATATCACGAGTTCTGGCATTGGACGAGAATTCGGGATTAAGCGCGTTTGACACCGTCTACCTATTTGAGAACCCGCTTTCGGACAGTTCGCGTTTTTACTGGATACCGCGCATGCAGCAGCGTGGTGTGGAAGTTTACTACGAATAAACCTGGATGTAACTATTGCGGCACTGGCTGATCACGACAACCCTGAACAACAATCTCCTGAAGGCTAAGCTGCCGCCCCTCCTGAATGCGCTGCCAGACCTTGAAATCACCTTCGTTTCTGACAGGGTCGGGCCAGAGATAGAGCGAGTTCGCTGGGTAGTGCCTCCGCGCTGGCTGCGAAAAATAACGGGAAGGTTGCTGTCGCGTGAGTTGATACTGTGGCGTGAAGTCGCACGCAAGGGCATTGAACGGGTGATGGTATACAATGCTGTGCCACATTTGATGCTCGCACATCCACCGGCGTGGATGTTCAGAAAGAAGCTTGATGTGCATCTGATTGCGGGGCGATTGGATTTGGATTTCGCGGATCGTCCCGAAGTGATGGTGAATCGTGTCGTCAGAAGGCTGAATAATCCGAAGTGGATAGAGAATTGGGTGCGCAGGATTGCATTCAAGCATTGTGACCGGCTTTTCGTTCCAGGCTGCAGAGCACGGGAGTTTCTGCTGGAGTGCGGTGTGAATTCTCGAAAAATCGTGAACATTCACAGTGCGGTGGACCCTGAAACTTATTGTCCGGACGGCAGAGAGCGGGATATCGACGTACTTGTTATCTCGAATCTGCAAAAGCGGAAACGCCCGGAGTTGACGGTCAGAGTTCTTGAACGTATTCAGAAGTTGAAGCCGGATGCGAAATTCGTGTGGATCGGCGACGGCCACCTGCGGGACGACGTGAAGAGAATGGTGTTGGATTCACCAATAGCCAAGCACACGGCGATGATTGGGCACACAGACGATGTCTTGAGTTATGACAGACGTGCTAAGGTCTATCTGCTCAACTCAGTCTCAGAAGGTCTGTCTTGTGCAACGATGGAAGCGATGGCGGCGGGAGCTGTTCCGGTGACGAGCGATGCGGGGGATATGGCTGAAGTTGTGCGCAGTGGGGAGACGGGCGAATTGATACTTGACGGAGATAATCCGGATGCATATGCAGCTGCCATTCACTCTTTGCTCACGGACGAAAAGAAAAGAGAACGCTATGCATTTAATGGACGGGAATTGATAGTTCGCGAACACAGTTTTGAGGCAGTTTCGAATGCCTGGAGGAAGTTGGAATCTACAGGCAGTTAGGCAGGTTAGAATCGATGCAAGAAAAAGTCGGGGCGCCCCTTGCGGAGCGCCCCGTTCTTGTGTCAGTCTAATCGTGGTCAGTTACAGTTTGCAATGACCACAAACTTCTTGTAGTTGGCGAATCCTGCCGGAGCGGTCCATTGAGCCGCACCTGCCGGGAAGAAGACGCTCGCTTCAAGCGTGTAATCCGGATCGCCGCCGTTGTTCGGATCGGCATCCGCGTTCGGGTTCGTCGTGCTGTAGATTTGGTAGATAGCCGACTGCGGGGCCGTAAAGTTCAACCAAGCCGCGCCATTACCGGGAGCATTGTAAACAGTCAGGTTAATGACTTCAAAGCACGGCACAGCGCAGGGATTCAAACAGAATGAGCGATTGCGAACCGTATCAGCAGCAACCGTACCTGCGGGATAAGTATATTGCAAGCTTCGAGTGTTCACAGCTCCAGTACCCGGGTTAACAGTCAGGTTACTGCCGTTGGGGCTGGAGAGCGACATGAAGCGGCAAGTACCCGCGCCGACTGACTGAATACTAATCCAGTGTTGAACGCCTGTTGCGAGCGAACAGCACATACCTTCAGGATACTCATAGCTGAAGAATTGTCCCTGAATCTGGAAAGTCGAATGGTACACGTTGCCGTTCGAGAATGCTTGCAGGAAGACGGTATCGCGGCACAACGGACCGGTTGAGAAGTCGGGGGTGCGATTGGATGAATCCGCCCAGAACGCGACTTCAAAAGAGTCTGATGTTGCAACGCAGTTGTTGAAGGTCGTCGGCTGGACAAATGCACCCCAGAATGTGAAGCCGCCAACTACTTCGCCAGTCTGCAGCGTGAAGTTATCAAACACTTTCAATCCAGTAGTTGCAGACCAAGCACGGTCAGCGCCTGAAAGACCCCACGATTCTGTCGCGAGGTGCGCACGCTGAGAATTGATGGCATCACCGGCACAATCCGTCACAGACGGCGGAATGACGCAGTCAACGCAGTTGACGGTAGCGGTATACTGAGAACCGCAAGGCGTCCCGACGAACTGGGTCGGAGCGACGAGCAACAGGTAGGTGCCCGGACGAACGCAAGCCGAAATGGTCTTGGTCGAGCAGGCAAGGGACGTATCTGTTGCTAACGTTACCAGCGCATTACAATCCGAATTGAGAATCCAGCCGCGAGCGATGAACTCAGCATTCCAAGTCCACGTGATTTGCGTCGTGTCGGTGACCGTCAGAGAGTACCAGTCAATGTCACGGCCATTGGTCGAGTCATTGATTTGATAGTTGCCGGACGAACCGCACTTTGTCGTGCCACAGGTAATGGCTTCAAAGGCCGGGACCGCGAGGTTACAGCCGTCATTGGTACCAACGAAACCGTCAGAACAATCACCCTCGGTCTCACTATCAACGCACGTCACATCACAGGGGGTGCAGCAGGTCACGGTCAACGTGAACGGACCGGCATCGGCCTGCGACCAGCCTTCGACGATAAGATAGTAAGTACCTGCGGTCAGGCTGCGGCAATTAATACGTGACAAACCGCCGACGGTGCCGCAATCATCGTCATCACTTTCGAGGATTGAGCCTGCGCAGCAACCGGTCGTCAGGTGAATGAACGAATCCCATGCTGTTCCGCCGCAAAGCGAGAAGGTGTATAGTCCGTTTTGCGCGATGTTGATTTGGACGATTACGTCCTGGCTTAAAGAATCGGCCTGACCGGCACCCGAAACCCGGCAATCATCACCTGCTCCAACGGTAGTTCCCGAAATCGTGGAAGGACCGGGGCAAGAGACGTTGAGAACGAGGTCTGCACACGACGTATCAATGGCGCACGGTTCGCAATTCACCCAGAACTCATAATCTGCACCGCACTCAACACCGTCAAAAGTCGTAGGCGCAAAGAACAGCCAGTATTCTCCCGGAGGGAAGCATCCGGAAACTTCAAGAGTCTCACATGCAACTGCGGAGAAAGGTCCGGCAGTTGACAAGCTGTCACATTCGAAGCCGGTTGGACCGGGGAAAATGACGAAATTCAGAAGGTCAAATTCTGCAACCGCGCCATAGGTGATGCGGGTCGTATCGGTGAGGACGATCCGGTACCAGTCGGTATCACGAATCTGCAGAGTGTCATCAACTAAGTAAGTTCCGGACTCGGCACAGATGGTGTCTTCGCACGTAATGTTCGTGAATACAGGATTGACCGAGTTACAGCCGCCATTGGTAACGTCCACATAATCCGGGCCGCAAAGCGGTTCATTTTCCGGACGACCGTCTTCGCACACCAAATCACATTGACCACATGCTACGATGTCAAGAACATAGGTGCCGGCTTCTGTAGAGTATCCGTCTATGACGATCAGAATCTGCTGGTTGGCCGTCAAGGGAATACAAGCCAACTCGGAGCCGAAATTGTCAACGCAAATACCGCCATCATCATTTCCGCAAATGAAATCACCGGGATAAACTGGGGCGGCAGGACAGGTAAAGTTCCACAGCGAAATGCCGGTGTCATAGGTGTTTCCGTTGGCCTGACCGTTGCAGAGAGAGAAAGTGTATTCGCCATCCGCCGGCGCTGTCCACTTGTAGAACACGTCCGGTCCGGCGAGTGACGGGGTGAACGCGCCACCCTGCCAGCAGGCGGGAACAACACCACCCCAGCCAGTTGTATCGATGTTGTTGGTGAAGCCAACCGTAGTGCCCGTGGCCACGGAGGTTCCAAGAACAGAGCCAAGATCAGGAACACCGGTACAGTTGTCAGATCCTTGATCAAGACTTGGATTGCGCGGCTGGCGCTGGTCAACTGAGTTTGCGCGAGCTGCCGCGTCCTTCTCAGCTTCCGTGACAGACCGTCTACTGCTGCTAAGCATATTCCGGTCAATGTCAGTGACCGGACGCAACATGTCCATCGAAAAGGCATTGGTCTTCGGCTGGCGGGTCATCTTACCTTCATCGACCGTCATAACTGCAACGTCCGACACGACATCGGCTGTTATTGAAGTCAGATCAGTTGTGTTGGTAACGAGCTTGGTCGCCCCAGGTCGCACGGCCACAGCCGCGGCGATACAGGAGCAAATCAGAATGCCTGTCCATATCCATTTGTTTTTAATCATCTTGCAACTCTCCTCAGTCATGTTGTTTGTGGTCAAGAAAGAACTCTTGATCGGGACTACCAAAATCTCAAGGGATACATGTCAAATTGTGTCGATATTCGCTAAATCGCGGGATACAATATACGATGTTATCAGATGATTCACACTTACTTAGGAACTGGAATTTATAACAATTTCGAGGACGAGTCTTGGAGGTCACTTTCATATAAATTTGTTCATAAAGGGTTTAAGAGTAGGCCTTTGTCCTACAATCCAGAATCTTCTGTTTCGGTCGAGAAAGATGGCCTCTCATGCAGTTGCCAGCAGGCGAAAAGGAGCGTGGAAACCGTTGGTAAATCGCGATTCAATTCGTATATTGGGTGTGAAGAATATTGAACAGCTTGGAGCTAAGTGTGAACGCAATGAAATTAATGATGATTGGGCTTCTTCTGCTCTTTTCAATAGCAGTTGGACAGGACACGCCACCGGTTGCCGCCTTTTTTCTAGAAGCAGGTACCCTGACTGCCACCGGATTGGCGGAGAAACAGCCGTTGCCAGATGGGACCGAAGTGAAGGTGTATTGGGACTGGGATGAAAACGGGCCTGATGCAAAGGACCCTCAGCCGGTCGTCGGTACTGAAGCCGGCAACGCGAACTTCAACACGTTCAAGCTGAACGGTGTTGAGATGGGGATGGGCCCCGGCAAGTTCATCACTGATCCGATGTTTAACATCGTCGGTACCCTGCCCAAACCTTCCACATACTATTTGCGAATTTGTCTGGGCGATAAACAGCTGGTCAGCAATGTTGTCAAATTGTCGAGCGGGCTTGCGGATTATGAATTTAAGGAGTGGACGGTCGATCCGACTCCGTGCAAGTCGAAATAACCCGGCGCCCTATCAGAAAAAAGCCCGCGAGGATTCGCGGGCTTTTTTTGTTTACATCTTTTTCCATATCTCGAGGATTTTCAGCGGAAGTTCGCTGCGCGCACGTTGAAAAAGGTGTGCCGATCCTGACTCTTTCACACCTGCGGCGGCACCTCTGTGCCCGTCACCAAGGTTCAACAGCCGGACAATTTCGCCCATGTCCTTTTGATGTGACTCATGCTGCATTCGCAAAGCAAGAGAAAGGCTGACCGCAATGTTATTTGTCTTATGCCCTTGCTTGAATACAGGTTTCAGCTCCACATAACCCTTTGCGGCCGGATCAACAAGCCCGATCAATTTCTTGTCCACTCTGACGGGCTGACTGAACGAGGTTAAATCGACGATATAAAGTTCCTGACCGGTGTCTTCGGGAAGCATAAGTCGGTACTTCTGTATGTTCTCCAGCATGCGGGCTTCCGTTTCACCGTATTTTGCAGCTCTTGAAATGACCAGCGGTTGATCGGCCACTTCATCCAGAGATAGATCGCGAAGGTCGAAGACCAAAGATCGCAGGAATTCCGCATGCTCAAACTTGGAGGAAGATGGGCACTTGATCGCGCGGTCAATGCGATTTGCAGGCGTGTCTTCGCGCCATGCCTCCATGGACGGATAGGCGAAGCTGTCAATCAAATCAGAGACATCGGCAAGAACTCGAAAATCTTCAGGGACATCCTCGTTCTCGGCGAAGTAGTCATGAATGACACGAACACAGGAAGGTGCGTCGGCAAATCGGCCGGGGATCGTTGAAGGATCAATCCTGCGCAGGCGCAACTCCTCAAGGTTTCCGATGTGATGATCAAACCACATTCCGCACTCAAGCGGATAGGGTAGATCACAGACAATATCAGCCAGAGAGATTGGAATCTCGGCCCTGGAAATAGTAATTGGCCCTGCAAAGCGAACATCGGATATATCAAAGCCCCAAGACAGGAGGGACGCGCCGACAACGCCGTCGAAGTCATCATGAGTGACAATGCAGTTCAGTTCAACCGGCATTCGCCTGTCAATCCTGTTTTTTCAATTTGTAATTTGCCGGAACCTCAAACGTAGCTGGATCGACGGCCTCAACGGCTGCACTTACAAGCGTGCGTTCTGAACTGAAAACGGTTTTCAGGATGTATTCCGGCCTCTCTTCCGCTTTCTTCTTCTTGCCAAGACCGAACGGAACCTTCTTTGCAAGCTCTTCCGCTGCTCCTTCCTTGGCTACTTGCCCAAGGCTCTTCCCCTTACGACGATTATGCTCGACCTTAATAAGGCTTTCGACGGACTCGCCACGCGCATTTTTGGCCTTGTCAAGCACCTCATCTATTTTTGCCGCATAAAGGAACGCTGCTGACATGAGGCCTTCTGTCATCGCAATTTCGTCAAGCCCAAGGGCTGCCAGATAGTTCTTGGAATACTCGGCAATCTCCGCCGCGCCTGGTACATCTTCGCTGTTCCAGATATTAAGAGTGATGATAACTCTGTCCAGTGAATCCTGCTTGTTGACCCCGGTTGCCACAACATGTGCGTTCCGGCAAGTCCAGCCATTGATAACTTTGGGGTCGGTGTCGGATATGTCTTCAATAGTCCATTCATATTGCTCAGGTGGTGCTGCGGTCGTATCCTCCTCTTCTTCAGGCTCGGCACCCTCAGTGTCAATCATACCCTTTTTGAGTTGCTCGCGAAACTCGGCCAGTGACATAGCACTGTACGTTTCCTTCGAATGGTTGACAGTGAAGACAGAATCCTTGTCAAGTCGAGTGATGGTAGCTCCCTCAACAGGCTTGCCGCGCGTGGCTGTCTTCATGAAACCGGCAGTCCATTGAACTATGGATTCGCCACAGTGCTTGTCAGAACTGTAGAAATCCGTACCCGTCGTCTGGTTCGTGCCGAGTTTGCCGACGGTAGATTGCGACCGGTACTCCCTTTTGACGTCAGCCTGTGCCGAGAACGCCAATCCCAGTGTGATAAGTAATACCAAATGTAAATGCATAATTCCCTCGAAAGTTGTTTACAAGAAAATACGATATCCAATGGAAACTTTCAACCTGTAATAGACCAGCGGCATTGCCAGGCGGAACCCCCGAGATCGGTGTATGATCAGGTTGGTTCCGCTTGGCATGCAGATGCACCCTTGACGGGGCACGTTGCAAACGCGATGGAGGATTAGCTTAAATGTGCATTGGAGCATGCAAAGTGCATTCGATAGCATCTGTGCATAATTGCAACCACTCGATGTGCACGACAAGTGACATAGTCACTGGTGCATTGAAACAGTTTATTGACTCTCGTTATCGATAGTGATACATTAAATACAAGAATCTTTTTTGCCGGAGATTCAGACTTCGGCAGGGGATGGAGTACGAGCGAGTCGTCGCCGGCATCGGTGAGGACTCGCTCGTTTGTTTTTGACTGTTGCAGACCCACCAACACAAATTGCACTTGCGTAATTGAAGTGCTTTGCCATTAGGTTATGGCAGAATGATTACACACTAAATCAGCAAGACGATGATATATCCTTTCCAATTTTTTCTGCAAGGACTTCCACGATGAAACGCTACTTGACAATCTTGTTTGCATTACTGATGAGCGCATCATTCGCATCTGCCGTTCCGCTCTATATCAACTATCAGGGCTACCTGACCAATCCAACCGGAACACCGTTGGATACGACAGTTTCGATGACTTTCAAGTTCTACGGATTCATGCATGAGCTGATTTGGACCGAATCACATCCTGCAGTGACCGTATCCGACGGTTACTTCAATGTGATACTCGGCAGCGAAGTTTTTATTACCGACAGCATTTTTGCATCAGGGATTGCTTTACTGGAGGTAACAGTTGGGTCTGACCTTCCGATGTCTCCGATGATTCAGAGTCACACGGTGCCGTACGCATTTCGAACGGGGACTGTAGATGGTGCGACTGGCGGAACCTTGTATAGCAGCCTCTCTGTTGGCAACACGAACTCGATACCTTCATATGAAAGTTTTGCTGTCGGTGGCGATCACGTCATAACTGTGAGTCCTGCAACAATTGCCGGTGGCAGCGGCAACTCTGTAACAGCCACCTACGGATTTATCGGCGCAGGTATATATAACGAGGTCAACTCAGCGGGCGGTGTTTGCGGCGGGGGATATGGAAATGAAATGAGTTCTGCCGGATCTTCTAATGTTATCGGTGGAGGTTACCACAATGACATTACCGGATCCGGAAACTATAACGTTATTGGCGGAGGTTACGAAAACGTTGCGACGAGCACGGGTGGAACGATAGGGGGCGGTTCTCGTAACCGGGTGTTCGGTGAGTACGCAACGATTGCCGGCGGCGGCGGACCACTGGCTGGAGACTCAAATTTGGCGACAGGAACGGCTTCAACAATCAGCGGCGGAAGGAGCAACCGCGCAACAGGCGCATACTCGATTGTCGGCGGTGGG
Source organism: bacterium (assembly GCA_013360195.1). Taxonomy (NCBI): domain Bacteria; species bacterium. Next base: position 78,616 of record JABWCQ010000010.1, on the reverse strand, counting down.
CAGGGCAACAACGCAAGTGGCGAGCACTCGATTATTGGAGGCGGAAGTGGAAACACTGTATCGCAATTCCGGGCTGCGATACTAGGAGGTGAAAGCAACACGGCAAGCGGTCAGCGTTCAGCAGTATCAGGCGGGTTCAACAACTCCGCGTCCGGCAGCATTGCTTTTGTCGGCGGAGGCGGGACAAATCAAGCGACAGGTTTTGCGGCAGCAATAGCAGGCGGTCAACAGAACACCATACTGTCTCAAGATGCATTCATAGGCGGCGGGCAAGGAAATGTTGTGGAGGGGATCCAGTCCTCAATCTGCGGCGGAGCATTCAATCGCGTTCGCAATAATTACTCTGTCATCGCTGGCGGCGGTGGTTCACTCATTGACTCCAACTACATAAATGGACTTAACTCTTTCATTGGAGCGGGCTCACGGAACGTCGTAACCGGTAATTTTTCAATGGTCGGCGCAGGAGTTTCGAACAAGATCACGGGCAACAACGCCGTGATTGGCGGCGGCGACGGAAACCGCATTGAAGATGCAACAAGTCCTCTGAATTCAAGTTACTCTTTTATAGGTGGAGGAAGAAACAACCGCGCTCGCGGTGAATACTCAGTTGTCGTCGGCGGTGGCGGATCCGTATCGGCGGATTCCAACTCCGCACGCGGAAGCTACTCCTTTGTTGGCGGTGGTCAAAAGGGCAATGCCGAGGGGTTGCAATCAGTTGTCTGCGGAGGACTAAGCAATGCGAGCACGGGCGAAAAGTCATTCTGCGGCGGAGGGCAAGGGAACACAGCAAGTGGCCTGCGCTCATTTGTCGGGGCAGGATCGCTGAATACCGCTTCTAATCAAGATGCAACCGTCGGCGGCGGATTCCAGAACGTGGCAAGCGGTTCAGGTACGACTGTCCCTGGCGGCGTCGGGAACGAAGCGACGGGAAGTTTTTCGACAGCAATGGGTTTTCGCGCCAAGGCAAACCACACCGGCTCATTTGTATGGGCCGATAACACCGTCGCTGACTTTGCGTCCACGGCCAGCAATCAATTCAGTCTGCGTTCATCCGGCGGTGTGCGTATTGCCACAACGACCACTGGAACAGTCGGAGTGAAGCTCGACAACGGGGACACGGCGTGGGAAGTTCTTTCGGACAGCACCAAGAAGACGAATCGCAAGGCCGTCAATACGTCAGAAATCCTCGACAAGATTACGCAATTGCGGATCGAAGAGTGGAATTATTCACATCAGGACGAGAGCAATACCCATATCGGCCCGATGGCACAGTCGTTCCATGCCTTGTTCGGCTACGGTGCGGCGATACAGGAACTGGCGAAGCGGTGCGCAAAGCTCGAAGAGCAGAATCGGCAACTTCAGGTACAGATACAAACACTGCTTGCAGGCGACAAGCAGACACACTCTAAATAGGAGAGACCGCAATGTTAAAGGTTTTTGCCAGGCTCTGTTGGCTCGTCATTGCATTTCCTTGCTGGGCGATTCCGCAACAGGTTAACTTCCAAGGTCTACTTGTGAACAACGGCGGAAACCTTGTGGACACAACCGTTAGCATGACTTTCCGGATATACACGGATTCCACAAGCGGAAGCTTGTTATGGACGGAAACTCGCAGTGCAGTTTCCTCAATAAATGGTCTTTTCAATGTGCGGTTGGGACAGGTCATTCCACTCCCGGACGGCATATTCAATCAACCGCAACTGTGGCTCGGAGTCACGGTTGGTGCCGACGACGAAATGGTTCCACGGAACTTCCTGTCTTCTGTGCCCTACTCCTATCGAGTAAGCTCCGTTGATGGTGCGAAAGGTGGTGTTATTTCGGGTCCGCTCTCAACAGACACGACACTTCAAGCGGAGGGCATTCGTTTTCTGGACGGAACAACACAGTTCACAGCCAGCGTTGCCGGCCAGCAGTACGCGGATACGAACAGCTACGACGCAACGCGTGCCTGGACCAGCGTGCAGGTCTCGTTGAAACAGTCGAATTCCGATACAATAACATGGGATGCTACTCGCACTTGGGTGAACTCGCAACTTGGTCCTCTGCAAGCGGATGCAGACACGACGACTTGGGACGCTACGAAAGCCAATCTGGCTCCGCTTCAGAATGACAGTGACACGTCTTTATGGGATGCGACGCGAACTTGGGTCAATTCAATGGGCTACCTTCGCGGCTCAAACAACTCGATCGGTACTACTGGTTTCGTAGGAGGCGGAAACTACAATTCGGCATCGGGAAGCTACTCATTTGTCGGCGGCGGCGGCGGCGCATCTTCTGCAGATGCCAACTCGGCATCCGGTTCAAATTCTGTGATCGGTGGTGGGCGATTGAATTTCGCAAGCGCGTTTGCCAGTACCGTTGGCGGCGGCAACGCCAACCAATCTATTGCGGACTACTCAACAATTGGAGGAGGCTTCCTGAACACAGTGAGTGGTCAAATGTCTGTGATCGGTGGCGGCAATAATAACCAGGCCAGTAATTGGAATACAACCGTTGGAGGTGGCGGCAATAACAACGCGACCGGCATTGGGGCAACGGTTGGCGGTGGAATTGTCAACCATGCGCGTGGCGAATTTGCGGTAGTTGGCGGCGGCGGCGGTCAAACGCACTCAGATTCGAATTCCGCAACGGGTGCGCAGTCGGTCATTTCGGGCGGAAGAGGCAACTACGCGAGTGGAACCTATGCGACGATCAGCGGAGGTTCCGGCAATCAAGCAACTGGAGCATTTTCGTCCACCGTTGGCGGAGGGGCCGCGAACATTGTCTGTGGGCAAGACGCAACGATTTCCGGTGGGTACGCAAATACAGCGTCATACGCTGGGTGCGTGGTGGGTGGTGGTCAGTCTAACTGGGCGAACAACAACTATGCGACAATTGGTGGAGGAATAAGCAATACTATCGGAGGCTACGCTGGAACAATCGGAGGTGGTCAATCGAATTGGGCGTCCGGGCTCTATGCCACCGTTCCCGGTGGCTATAACAATCGTGCTTATGCAGCCTACTCTTTTGCGGCTGGAAACCGCGCGTATGCGGGTGGCAACGGCACCTTCGTCTGGAGCGACGCCAATGATGCTGATTTCATCGTAAGCAACTCGAATTGTTTCGCAGTTCGCTCGACCGGCGGTGTTTACTTCTTCACCAACTTGTCCGAGACTTCCGGAGTCAATCTTCCTTCAGGAGGAAGCGCATGGAACGCTGTCTCTGATTCTACCAAGAAACAGAACATCCGTTTGGTGGACACGAAGGACATGCTTGAGAAAGTCTTGACGCTTCCTATCAAGAAATGGAGCTACAAGTCGCAAGACCCGTCGGTCGAGCACATCGGTCCTATGGCGCAGGATTTCTGGAGTGCATTCCACGTGGGCGACGACAGCCTGTGCGGCGATACAGGAACTGGCGAAGCGGTGCGCAAAGCTCGAAGAGCAGAATCGGCAACTTCAGGTACAGATACAAACACTGCTTGCAGGCGACAAGCAGGCTAACTCCAAATAGGAGATCTATTCATGTGGAAATTTCTTATCACAATTGTACTCGCCTCTGCCGTCGCCCCGTGCTGGGCAGTGCCACAGTCCATCAACTATCAAGGTTATCTAACGTCAGCGGGCGGAGCGCCGCTGGATACCATTGTTTCAATTTCTTTTGGGATTTATGACGCACTTGCTGATGGGGATCTCATTTGGTCGGAGACACATCCGGCAGTCGTGGTTTCGGAGGGGCTTTTCAACGTTGCACTTGGTTCACTTGCGCCACTCTCCGACGACTTCACGGCAAACCGCTGGCTCGGTATCACAATTGGAGCAGACGCTGAAATGATCCCCCGAGAGCAGTTTCAAACCGTGGCGCATGCTTTCCGCGTGGGTACCGTGGACGGAGCGACCGGTGGAAACATCGAGGGTGACGTGAATATTTCCGGCAAAGCCAATATTGGCATTGGAAATTCCAACTCGGGCGCGAGCGCTTTTGTGTGTGGCGCGAACAACTCTGCCACAGGACACTATTCGGCTGTTGGTGGCGGTGCCTATAATCTTGCCGCCGGAAGCTACGCCGTCATCGGAGGAGGAGGTGGTGCGCTCCCTGCGGATTCGAACCGCGCAAGCGCTAATTGGGCGGCCATTCTCGGAGGCAGAGCGAATCAAGCTCCACAAACCTACTCCACTATCGGAGGAGGCTATGCGAACTGGGCGCTTGGCCAGTATGCAGTGGTAACCGGCGGACGCGCCAACTATTGCGGCGGCAACTACTCGGCCATATTGAGCGGTGACTCCAATTACGTTATGCAGGAGCATGTGGTCGTGGCCGGCGGACATGGCAATCATGTCGAAGGCGAAAGCGCTGTCTGCGGCGGAGGCACGAGCAATTGGATCAACAACGCTGAATACGCAACGATATCAGGCGGCTTCGTCAACACTATTCAGTCCGATTATGCCACCGTTGCCGGCGGATACAGCAACAGCTCGTCGGGAATTTACGCCACAATTGGCGGTGGAAATGACAATGTTGCGTCCGCAACAAATGCCACCATCGCAGGCGGTTTTCAAAACAGTGCCACTTCCGCCGCCACAGTGGTCGGAGGCGGGTATCAGAACGATGCAACGGTCGCCGGAGCCACAGTGGCTGGCGGCTACTATAACGAGGCTTCAAACACGGCCGCGACGGTCGGAGGAGGCTATGAAAACCTCTCTAACGGCTACGCCGCGACGGTCGCAGGAGGCCGCTACAACAATGCCCGCGGAAACTTCTCCGTCATCGCGGGCGGAGGCGGGGTTAACGAGGCAGACTCCAACAGCGTTTCCGCCTACTGTTCGATTGGCGGAGGGTCAAGGAATTACACCATGGCGAACTGGGCCAACATCAGCGGTGGATATTCCAACGAAGCCACAGGGTCATATTGCTCAATCGGGGGGGGATACAATAATCGAACTGCAAGCCATTACTCGACTGTCCCCGGTGGCCAGCATAACAGTGCCACCGGCGAAGTCGCTTTCGCTGCGGGTGCCTACGCATTCGCCGCTCAAAACGGGAGTTTCGTATGGAGTTCCGGAGGGGATACAACGAACTCCTTCGCGACGAATAGTTTCACCGCACGCGCTCCTGGAGGTGTCAGATTCTACACCGCCACTTCGTCAACTACGGTCGGCGCAACTCTTCCTGCGGGAAGTGGAACATGGTCCTCCCTCTCTGATTCCACCACCAAGCGTCGATTTGGTCGTGTAAACACGAGGGATATTCTCGACAAGGTAACAGAGCTTCCTATTGAGCGCTGGAGTTACAAGACGCAAGACGAGAATATCCAACACGTCGGGCCGATGGCGCAGGATTTTTATGCCTTGTTTTCACTCGGTGAAGACAACAAGACCATTTCAATGCTCGACCCTTCGGGCGTGGCGCTCGCCGCAATTCAAGAGCTTGCCAATCAAAACCGCGAGCTTCGCGCAAGTATCGACAAACTGCAGGCACAGATTACATCGCTGCAGGCGGGATTCACACTAACTACTTCAAAGGACAAACGTTATGAAAAAGCCGCTATTCTTCCTGCTTGTGCCGGCTCTGCTGCTTGCGCAACCGCCGCAAAGTGAGCATTTCAGGCTCGCTAAGTCCGTTATGGATGCCGGTGGCGGTATTTCAGAATCCGCCAACTTCCGGCTCTTGTCTGCATTCGGTCAGCCGACGCCGGTCGGAGCACAATCGTCAACCAACTTTGTCTTGTATGCCGGCTTCCTTAACCCGCTGCTCTCTGTCTCGCCGTTGTCACCAATTCAGGAACTCGTAATTCTGCCGCTTGGAAACGACGCAAGACTCTGGTGGGAGGCAATACCTGGGGCTGCAAGCTACTCCATATATAGAGATACTGCATTCGAATTTCAGCCGCTGCAGAGCAATTTCGTTGCCACTGTCAACGACACAACTTATACTGACACAGGCGTACTTAGCAGTCCGCCTGTTCAGCAATACTACATCATACTTGTAAACAGCTCAACAACTTTCGGCGGAGGTGCTCAGACAAAACACTTCGCCAAGTAAGGAGAGATCCATGAAGAACTGGGTTTTCTTGGCAGTCATTGTGAATATTGCGCTGAGCTTTAGTCCCACGTCAGCGCAAATAACTATTTCACAAAGCAATTTCCTCGGGTCGGGTGCGGCATTCATTTCACATCAGGTCCTATCGGGCGCAGTTTTCGATGTGGGTTCGGCCGGTGCGGAGCAACAATGGAGTTTTGGCAACTACGATTGGGAAGTCGATCAATACACCCTAATCCTTGATCCCAGCGAAACACCGTACTGGGAGGACTTTCAGAATGCGACAAGAGCAATTCATGCAGACGGAAGCGGAAGTTACCTCTACGAACGTATAGTAGAAGATGCCTGTTACATGCTTGGCGTCGGTTCAGAGGAGGAAGTGCGTGTGTATGATCCTGCACCTGTGGAAATGACATTGCCGGTTAATTATCAATCAACTTGGGATATGGTGATTAGCGTAACGCAGGAATTGGAACCGGGAATGGTAATGACCCTGAAGGATTCCGGACATGTTCTTGTTGACGGGTGGGGAACCGTGTCAACTCCGTTCGGCGAGTTTAACGTCTTGCGTCTTGCCACGCACCATTACAGCGAAACATATCTGAATGATGTGCTGCTGGTGTCTTCCGAGTTTCTGAGCTATGCTTGGGTAGACCAATTCGCCGTTGCTGTCGTAAATGTGGATTCGGACATTGATGTAACTGATCCGAATTTCGATTACGGTATCATCGAAATGAACGAAGAGGCCATGCCGGTCGGACCGCAAGTCGGGGTGTTGCCACGGAACCTGTATCTACATCAGAACTATCCGAATCCATTCAATTCAGAAACTCGCCTTCCGTTCCAGATAGCAAAGGCTGCGACAGTTCATTTGCAGGTATTTGACGCCACTGGGAGAATCGTAAGAGACGAGAACATCTTTCTGCCTGCAGGGAGCCACGAACTGAGCCTCAACGCGGACACTTGGGCGAGTGGCAACTATTTTGCCCGTATCGCGGCAGGCGGCGAGCAAATGACACGTAGAATGACACTGATTAGATAAATACCAGATACTTGGACTCAGAAGGCCGCCGTCGGGCGGCCTTTTCAAACTCACGCAGAAGAACGCGCACGACTCTATTCCTCATTTCGCGTGACGAGTCGTTGGCAGATAAGTCCTAAACCATTAAATGTTAGTAGCTTGGCAGCAAAACCTATGAAATAGGTGAGAAAAGTGTAATGTGCAGGATTCGCTCGAATGTGCTATATTGCCCTTGAAAAGCAACAATAGAATTCAGAGTTGTGAGTTAAATGGCCCCACAGTACATCTTCGTCATGCAGCACCTCGTCAAGTTGTATGGCACGACAAAAGTACTTGACGACATTAATCTTGCGTTTTATCCCGGTGCAAAGATTGGTTTGGTAGGAGACAATGGTTCGGGCAAATCCACACTATTGCGCATTATGGCGGGATTGGACAAAGATTTTCAAGGCTCTGCTGAGCCTGCTAAAGGAGTACGGGCAGTCCTCGTCGCCCAGGAACCTCAGCTTGATTTGAATAAAACCGTGCGCGAAAACGTGGAAATGGCTTTTGCACCAACGCTTAGTTTGATAGAAAAGTACAATAAGCTTGCCGAAGACATGGCAACCATGGACGGAGATGCCATGGAAAAAGCGCTGGACAAAATGCAAAAGCTTCAGGACGAAATCGACAAGGTGGACGGCTGGAACCTGGAACATCAAGTCGAAGTTGCGTCTGATGCTTTGTTCTTGCCTGACGGAGACTTGCCGGTTTCCCGGATTTCAGGAGGAGAACGAAGGCGAGTGGCACTCTGCAAGGCTCTCATTGAAAAACCTGATATCCTTCTTCTGGACGAGCCGACCAACCACTTGGATGCTGAGACAGTTCTTTGGCTGGAGAAGCAATTGCGAGAGTTTGAAGGAACGGTGATAATATCGACCCATGACCGCTACTTTCTCGATAACATTACGAAATGGATTCTGGAACTGGATGCAGGACGAGGAATACCGTGGGAAGGGAATTATTCACATTGGCTTGAACAGAAGATTGAGCAAATGGAGCAGCCGGACAAAAAGGTGTCCGCAAAACTTGCGGCACTTAAACGGGAACTCGCTTGGATCAAACTCTCACAGCGCGACCGCCTCGAACTTAGCCATAAGCACCTGACGGAGTATGAAAAACGATCAAAGGAAGTCTTCGAAGTAAGCGACCAGAACATGATGATTCAGATCGCGCCCGGTCCGCACCTTGGAGATGTCGTACTGGAATTAAATGGCGTATCCAAGAGCTACGGTGACAATGCACTAATTAAAGACTTGAATCTCTTCATTCCGCCGGGAAGTATTACCGGTGTAATTGGTCCCAACGGAGCGGGAAAGTCCACTCTATTTCGCTTAATCAACGGTCACGAGCAGCCGGACAGCGGGACAATCAGGCTTGGACCGTCCGTTGTACTTGAGTATGTAAACCAAATGCGGGATGACCTCGACGACAAGAAGACGATCTTTGAGGAAATCACCGGTGGAACGGACACAATTCTGATGGGAGGCAAGGAGATTTCGTCGCGAGCCTACGTATCCAAGTTCAATTTCCGCGGGTCAGATCAGCAGAAGTATGTCGGTAATCTTTCTGGAGGTGAAAGAAACCGGGTACATCTCGCGAAACTTCTTCGAAAGGGAGGTAACTTTCTGCTGCTTGACGAGCCAAGCAACGATCTTGACATCACCACTCTTAGAATGCTCGAAAACGCACTGCTCGAATTCAACGGTTGTGTTATGGTGATCAGTCACGATCGCTTCTTTCTGGACCGCATATGCACGCACATTCTGGCATTTGAAGGCAACGGCAAGGTTCGCTGGTTTGAAGGCAATTTTGAAGCCTATGAGCAGCAGCGCAGAACAGAACTGGGCTCCAATTTTGATCGTCCGCGCCGTTCACTTTATCGTAAGCTCACGGCATAGAATATGGCACGCCTAAGCCTCGCAATCCGGAAGATAATCAGGTTTTCATTGGCCTTGTCGCTTGCAATTACAACGATCGTACTCAGCGAGACTGACATTGTTTCGCAGAGTGCCAAGGATATTGTTCTCGGACACTACTTGAGGGATGTGGATTCGTTGAAACGCAGAGCCGCTCTCTTTCTATTTGATAACATGGAAGGGCACAGCTATATCACGTTTGACTTGAGCGACACGGCGGGAAAGGTGATTCCGTTCGATGTGCTGAATTTCCAAAGCTGCGAAGAACTCGAAGCGTCATTCAAAACACTCGAAAGTGCACACGGAGTGCTTGACTTCAAGATTCGTGACGTATGTTCAGACGACTCGGCAATTTCGGCGTCATTCGTGATTGATCATGTAGATAAGGCATTTGAAGCCTGGCAGACTCGTCCCTGGGCGAAAACGTTCACGTTCGAACAATTCTGCGAATATATTCTGCCCTATCGGGGCAGCAATGAACCCTTGGAGAAATGGCGAGGTCATTTCAGCACACGCTACGACAGCGCGTTCCACGGCATGAAAGACACGATAGATCCGATTGAAGCTGCTTGTATAATCAATCAGGACCTCATGTCATGGTTTCGGTTTGATCCAAGATTCTACTATCATCCGACCGATCAAGGTCTCTCAGAAATGCTTCAGAATAAAATCGGTCGCTGCGAAGACATGACAAATCTCACGATTTATGCGATGCGAGCTAACGGATTGGCTGTGACAAGTGATTACACTCCGTACTGGGCAAACTCAGGGAACAACCACGCGTGGAACGCAATAGTAACGACTGGTGGAGAAGTGATTCCATTTATGGGGGCGGAAGCTAATCCGCGAGCATATCGGCTCCCAAATAAGCTTGCAAAAGTGTATCGCAAGACTTTTTCGTTGCAAAGAAGAAACCTTGCATTTCAAGTGAATCATCCGGACGACGCACCCAAGTACCTGTCGTCCAAGTGTTATATTGATGTAACGTCCGATTACACGTCGGTCAGTGATGTAAGAGTGAGAATAAGTGTTCCAGATTCCATAAGACATGCATACATCTGCGTGTTCAATTCCGGGGAATGGAAGGCTATTCATTGGGGCGAAGTTCGTTCGGACTCAGTGACATTTTATGAGATGGGTGTTGACGTGGCATATTTACCCGGATTATATGTTAATGGTGAGATTAAACCTGTTGGATCGGCGTTCCTCCTGACAAAAGCAGGTGATATCCGTCCTGCAGTCGCGGATACGACCAAGTTAATCGACATGGTATTGCACTCAACGACAATGAAGACGCTCGAAGTGTCCACTGACGGCATTCTCAAAGCGGCTTTTGAAGTAGGAACAGAGTATGTACTCTGCTATTGGAGTGACGGTTGGGTTTGTGTAGGGAAGAGGATAGCTGATGGCGGACCGCTACTCTTTCCAAATGTTCCGTCAAATGGCTTGTATTGGCTTACTGCGGCAAACTCGAACAAGGAAGAGAGGATATTCACATACAGTGACGGACAGGTGTGGTGGTGAAATGGAACACGATTTGAAAAAAAATGGGAATCTCGCAACTTCCAATTGGTGGAGAGAACTCCAGGTATCCATAACCGTGTGCGATACGACTGGAGTAATCGTGGAAATGAATGAAAAGTCCATAACAACTTTCAAGTCAGAGGGAGGTGCGGCTCTCGTGGGAACGAACGTGCTTGATTGTCATCCAGAACCGGCAAGAACACAGCTTGCCGAAATGCTTGCAGATAAGAGCACGAATGTGTACACAATCGAAAAAAACGGAGTGAAAAAGCTGATTTACCAAACTCCGTGGTCTGTCAATGGCGAGTACATGGGCTATGTAGAGATTTCATTGGAGATTCCCTGGGAGTTGCGGCACTTCGTCCGAGCGCTGTGAAATGGTGAGTAAAGGAATTCAAAAAAGCCAGCAGGTCATGCTGGCTTTTACTTTTCATGGTATCGCTCTCAGTGCCGGGGTAACAAGATGTCCCGCTGTTCCTGTCGCATCTCCAGCAAATCCGCAATGGAAGTTCCCTTCAGGAATCTTTCAATCTCAGTTTTCGTTGGCTTCCATAGCCGATGAACACAGCAAGCTGTTTCATCGCTGCAAATCGCGTGGCCGAGTAGACACTCATTGGACAGAGTAAGTCCATCATACAGCATGAACACGTCATAAAGAGAGACTTGATTCGGCGGGTGGGACAAGGAAATTCCCCCGCCAGGTCCTCTTAATGACGTAACAACGCCAGCTGCTGACAGTTCGCGTATCAGCTTCGATAGAAACGGAGCAGGGAGTTGCTCGGCCTTAGCAATCTCGGAGACGAATACTGAGCCTTGCTGATAATGCTGCGCAAGGAAGACAAGTGCGCGAATTGCGTAACTTGTGGGTTTGGAAAAAATCATTTGACAGTCAGAAGAAGCTTGAGAACTGCAATCATGAGGACGGCCGCTAAGACCACCCTGAGCGCCCGGTTGGAAAACCTTGCCGAACCCAGCCATGCGCCTATCACACCGCCGGCAATTGCGGCAGCAAGGAGAGGGAGGACCGGTGCGACCGCAAGTTTCCCGGTTACAACTCTGCCCGCCAGTCCGGACATAGAGTTCGATAGTATGAAGAGAGCGGACAGTGTTGCTGCGGATTTGACGGTAGTCCATCTGAAAAAGATTGACACCGGACTCAGAAAAATGCCACCGCCAACTCCCACGATTCCCGAAACAAGACCAATGGATCCCCCGACTCCGCCGAGCATTATGGCATGCGGCTCTGTCAATGCATAGTTTGACGTGCGGCGTTCGTAAAGCAATCTAAGGGCTGCAATCGAAAGTGCGAATGCCAGGAGCACCTTGTAGACAGTACTCGACACATGCATCGTTCCACCAATGAATGAGAATGGAATGGACGTCAGCACAAGCAGCCATGCAAAGCGCGGCAGCAAATGTCCCCGTCGCATGAACGACCAGAATGCAAGACTTGAAACTGCAACATTTAGGATCAATGCCGTACCAGCCATTTGTTCCTGTTGGAAAGAAAAGAGGCTTAGGACTGCAAGATATCCGGACGCACCGCCATGCCCCACGGAGGCATAAATCATTGCAACAAGAAAGATGAGCGCAGTCAGCGCGATCTGACCGCTCAAATCAAGCGGCATGACATGCTCTCCTGCCATGTTACCATTCAATTCTCACAATCTCTACATTACTTCCTTTCGGAAGCGTTCGAGGTTCACCGTCAAAAACGATGAGAGAATTGGCGGTCGCAAGCCCGCCCAACATGTGCGAGTCCTGTCCGCGACATGGTGACACGAGCACTTTCCCATCATGGTCGTGCGCCGTGGCTCTGACAAAGTCCGTCCTTGGTGTTTTCTTGCGAACGTCTTCAGTGAGCAATGCGCTTTCAAGGCGGGGCTGAGCGTAATTGCCGTTTTCAAGTGCTTGCAAAGCAGGTTTGACGAACAGCAGAAAAGTCACAAGCGCGGACACAGGATTTCCAGGAAGTCCGAACAGAATTTTCCCAGATAGATTTGCAAAGACGACAGGCTTTCCCGGTTTTATTGCGATCGAATCAAAGATTATCGTTCCGCCCAGCTTTGAAATGGCGGGCTTTACGAAGTCAACATCACCAACAGACGCGCCGCCGGAGGTGATCACTAAGTCTGCGAATTCAATCGCCCGCGTAAGCGCATCAGTTAGCGAATCAATATCGTCTTTGCAGCGTGCGATGGTAACTTCCGGTATTCGGAGGTGATCGAGTGCGGCGAGCAATCCGAATCTATTTGAGTCGTAGACTTGAGCATCTTCAAGCGGTTCACCCGGTTCAACAAGCTCATTACCCGTCACGATCAGCGCAACACGAGGTGCACGTCTTACCGGAATATGAGTCAGACCGAGTGATGCTGCAAGACTGATGGCGGCCGGAGTCATGCGAATTCCCGGATTCAAACAGACATCCCCTTTCATGAATTCTTCGCCAAAGTGACGAATGTTCATGTCCAGCTTGACAGGTGCGTCAAAACGAAGGTAATCATCCTTAAACACTGCATCCTCTATCATGATCACAGTGTTTGCGCCGAATGGGATCATGGCACCGGTGTAGACTTTTGACGCTTCGCCGATCATAATCGAACGAGTTGGCACAGAGCCAGTCCTTACTTCACTTACTAATTGGAGCCTGACCGGACTCTCATTGCTTGCGGACTCGACATCTTGCGCCCTGACAGCATAGCCGTCAACCGCACTTTGATTGAACCGCGGCATTGGAAATGGTGCCTGCAGAGGAGCTGACAGCGTTCGGTTGATCGCTTCCAGCAATGGCAATTCAAGTACCGGAAGTATCTGAATAGCCGCAGCAATTCTGTTGTGCGCTTCTTGATAACTAATCAAAGAAATCACGCCTTTCGTCCTGCCCTATCATGACTTCCTCCCCACATCATCTGAAAGGCATGAAGCACAGCGGGGAACAGCGCGTCGAGGGACTCTTGCACGCCCTTACTGGATCCGGGCAAATTAATCATCAATGTGTTTCCGCGGATTCCCGCGGCTGAACGGCTCAACATGGCGTATGGTGTGCGCTCCTGACCGTAGCCGCGAATAGCCTCTGGAATACCCGGAATGTCTTTTTCAACTACCCTCCGCATTGCCTCAGGAGTCGTATCGCGCGGGCTGAATCCTGTTCCTCCGGTTGTTACCACAAGATCGAGTTTCTCCGAGTCGCTGTAGTGGGTCAATTTGGCAACTATTTGGTCAATGTCGTCCGCAATGATGTCATAGAACTGTACATTGAGACCATTCTGTTCAAGCCGCTCGCGTATTAACAGACCTGATGTGTCGGACTTTTTGCCGCCGGCAACTGAGTCCGAAAGCACCAGCACAGCGGCTCGCAGCGGTGGGGTGAATGCCTCCTTGAAATCAGACTTTCCACCTCTTTTCTTGACCAGCCTGATGGACAAGATCTCCATGTTTTCGTCAAGCATTTTCAGCATATCGTATACGGTTAACGCCGCAACAGAAGCCGCAGTCATCGCTTCCATTTCCATGCCGGTGCGATAAATGCCTTTGACGGTAGCAGTAAGTACGATACGATCTTTCAGAAGAGTGTGTTCGAGTGACGAAAATTCGATCGGCAACGGATGGCAAAACGGGATTATTTCAGAAGTTCTTTTGGCTGCCATAATGGCTGCAACGCGTGCAACTTCAAGGGGGTCACCTTTGGGCACAGTTCGGTCTTTCACGCGGTCGAGCACAGACGGCGTAATCGCAATGACTGCTTCGGCTACGGCGATGCGCAACGAGCGGTGTTTATTTGAAACATCAAGCATGGGTCAAGCCCTTAGAATTATTAGGACTTTCTTAGCAAAGTTTGTTCGTACTCATTGAGTTCTTGCGGCGTATTTACACTTCGCAGTCTCAGAAACTGCTCTTGCTGCAGGGTTAGCATGCGAGTATCAGCCTTTTGCAGGAGCTCGCGCAGCGAAGCGGATTCCTGCTGCAGCACTTCCTCGACAATCCGAAGCATTGTTTCAGGATATAGTCCCGGTAACGGCGAAAACGACCCGGTATCATTGGCAAAGACCACGGGTCTATCATTAGGCTGCTTAACAAGCGAGTCAAGAAGCTGGCGGTTCAACAGAATTTGATCACATCCGGCTACGAGATAACTCGAGGCAATTCCGCTTTGGAACAAACCAAACAAAGCCCCTACCGGGCCGCGGTCATGTATCTGGTCGGGAAGGAAAATGACATCATCATATAAGGACTTGTCGATTCCATCGCTGTGGCCGACGACAACACATCGCAGGTCTAGGCCGGTGAATTGCCGCAGGACCAGTTCAAACATAGTCTCACCGGAGGAAAGCACAATTCCGGCTTTCGGAACCCCCATGCGCGAGCTGTGCCCTCCGGCGAGGATGGCTCCTGCTATTGGGAGAGTGATTTGGCGTGAACCAGCCATTCAAAAAGGTACTAAAATTTGAAGTTCAGACCAAACTGGACAGATTTTTGAGAGGCCAGCACACACAAATGGGATAAAATCGAGGATTGAATAGTCACGCCAGTGGGCGTCGAGAATTCCATAAGCATAATATAAATAATAACTAAATAATTTTGACTTATTGCCACAGTTCCTCTTGACAGGCTCAGATTCATAATATATATTTGGATAAAAAGATACAATACTCTTAAATGCTTTTTTCCCACTCAGCCGCTTATGCCATACGTGCCCTTGTTTGGTTGGCCTGCCAACCGAAAGAGACACGCTGGCTGGCCACAGACGTTGCCAGGGAAGAGCGCATACCTCAACCCTATCTTAGTAAAGTACTTGGAACTCTAAAAGCGGAAGGCTTCGTGAACTCAATTCGCGGACCACGCGGCGGGTACGCCCTGGCGGAAGACCCAAGCCGAATCACGCTGCGACGAATTGCCTCGCTGTTTGATTCGGAAGACCGCCTGAACGAGTGCGTGCTGGCCTACGGCGACTGTGGGAGCTGCAATAGCTGCCCAATGAGCGCGCTATGGCATGACCACTCCGAAGCGATATCCAGTTTCCTTGATTTCATTACAATAGAGGCGCTTGCAATGAGAAGCAAGCACAGAACTGACGCGGGAGATGACACCCATGGTCATGCATGAACTCTCCAAGCATACAAGCAGGCGGCCAGAAATGAGCGGAGCGCTTGTAGACAGATTTGGGCGGATTCAGGACTACCTGAGAATCTCGGTGACAGACCGCTGCAATCTGCGTTGCACTTACTGCATGCCCGCAGAAGGAGTAGTTTGGAAGCGGCGCAGCGACCTTTTGACGGACGCGGAAATTGTGCGTGTCGGAAAGGTGATGGCAAGCCTGGGCGTTCGCAAAATCCGGCTCACCGGAGGCGAACCGACCACTCGGACCGGACTGGCGGGACTGGTCGCTCAGCTACACAGCATTGATGGCATAGAAACAGTCTCTTTAACGACAAACGGAGTGCTGTTTGCACGCTTTGCCGAGGATCTCAAAGCGGCGGGATTGTACGGCGTGAACATCAGCCTTGACAGTCTGGACAGGGAGAACTTCATACGAATAGCCCGTCGGGACGCACTTCAGCACGTGCTGAGTTCCGTGCATGCGGCGCTAGAGTGCGGTTTCGCTGCTGTAAAGATAAACGTTGTTGTAATGGCCGGGGTAAATGAGCACGAACTGCTGGACTTTGTTGAGTTGGCGAAGGACAACCCGCTCAACGTCCGGTTCATTGAGTACATGCCATTCAAGGGAAACCGGTGGGAAGGCAGTGGGATTGTCTCTTATGATGACATGCGCAGCAAGATTGAGCAAATGTATCCTCTGCACGCACTGCCTGAAACATTCACGACAAACCGCATCGCAGAAGACTTCACGATCCCCGGTTTTCGCGGAAGAATCAGCATTATCGCCTCCATGACCAGAAGTTTTTGTTCCGCATGCTCTCGGCTCAGACTGACGTCGGACGGCGCACTAAAGGCGTGCTTGTTCTATCCTGCGCAAGGACAATTGCGGACCCTGATGAGAAGTGATGCGGACGACGAAGAACTCAAGCGAGCAATAAGACAGGTTGTTGGTCAGAAACCTGAGGGACATCCTGAGCCGGAACGGCTTGAAGCTTTGAATGATCTGAGTATGATAGAAATAGGAGGATAGCATGAGCGACCTCAAACCCACGAACTGCACAGATTCAAGTGAAATATCTCACAAGGGACGAATAGCTGCGATTTCCACGAGCACACGTCGCGGCATTCCAAAGTCCAATTGTGACAAAGTGAAACTAATTGAGAATTGGGGATTGGAGGGCGACATTCACGGCGGCAACTGGCATCGGCAGGTAAGCATTCTTGCGCTGGAAAGCGTGCAGAAAATTCGTGACAGAGGTGTACCGGTCAGACCTGGAGCATTTGCAGAAAACATCACCACGGAATTTATTGATGTCCCGAATCTTCAAGTTGGCACGCGTATTCGAATAGGTGAGGCAGAACTCGAAATCACGCAGATTGGCAAAGAGTGCCATACCAAGTGCGCCATTTTCTTTCGAGCAGGAGACTGCGTCATGCCGCGGGAGGGAATCTTTGCGACAGTCAAGCGAGGCGGTGAAATCCGCGTCGGGGACACTATATGTGTCGTGTCTGCAGATGAAATGCAGTGCGCAGACAGCAGCGAAAATGAGGCGGCGGCATGATTAGGATACTATTTTCCTGCCTGTTGCTGGCGAACGCGTACAGCAAAAGCTTAACGGATACTGTGGAATCAAGGTTCGACTCAGCAGTGACGATTTCTGAGGATACGTCGATAGTCATAGACTTGGCGGCACAGCGCTATGTCCAGAAGTGCCTTGGCTGTCATACCATCGGCGGAGGCAGACTGACAGGTCCTGACCTTCTGCCGACGCGTGCATGGCCGAAGTCTGAATTGGCTGCCAAAGTCAAACTAATGGAACCACGTGTCGGCCCGTTGACCGATGACGAAGTAAGTGACTATGTGAGTTTGCTTCAGGATGCGCGTGCGGACGCCAGAGTGAAGATTGCTCAGGAGCTAGCGAGTAAGGCCGTAGCTGCGACACTTGAACCAGCTTCTCAATCGGTAGGCCGCGAGCTCTTCGATGGAACTCAGCCCCTTGCAAACGGTGGTTTAGCATGCATCACTTGTCACCGAGCCGGTGCAAGCGGCGGGACCTTGGGACCGGATTTGACGGCTGTCAGCACCCGAATGGGGAAAATCGCAATGACTTCGGCGATTCAACAATCTCAGTTCAAAGTGATGTCGGGTGCTTATGCAAATTCCCCGATAACGGCGCAAGAAGCTGTACATCTTGCCGAGTATCTGTCGTTTCCGGACAAAATGCCGCAATCGAGCGCTGAGAATTCTGTGAGTCTGGTTGGGACGCTCATTGGAGCAATAGGATTATTCATAGTTGTAACATTGTATCGCAAACGCGAGCGCGCAATATCACACCGTTTCAGAGGTGCCCAATGAGTTGGATAACAGACCTGTTCGACCCGAAACAGCGTGAATGGGAGGACTTCTATCGGAATCGTTGGTCCTATGACAAGATTATTCGCAGTACTCATGGAGTGAATTGTACCGGAGGCTGCAGTTGGAACATTTATGTCAAGAACGGGATTGTCACGTGGGAAATGCAAGCGCTGGACTACCCCATTATAGACAAAGACATTCCTCCGTACGAGCCGCGAGGCTGCCAGCGCGGCATATCCTATTCATGGTACATTTACAGTCCGATTAGAGTAAAGTATCCCTACGTGCGCGGTGCGTTGATTGATCTCTGGCGCGAGGCGAAGGCTGAACATCCTAACGATCCGGTGGCCGCCTGGAACTCAATTGTCAGCAATCCGGAGTCGCGCCGCCGGTACCAACAGGCACGCGGAAAAGGTGGATTCCGCCGCTTCTCGTGGGATGAAGCAACGGAGATTATTGCTGCAGCCAACATCCACACAGTTCTTAAACACGGCCCCGACAGGATCGCAGGGTTCTCGCCAATACCGGCAATGTCCATGGTCAGCTATGCTGCCGGTGCGCGGTTCATGCAACTGATGGGCGGCGTATCGCTTTCCTTCTATGACTGGTATTGTGACCTGCCACCTGCGTCACCCGAGATCTGGGGCGAACAGACGGACGTTGCAGAGAGCGCAGACTGGTTCAAATCCAATTTCATTGCAGTTGTCGGCTCCAACGTATTGATGACCAGGACACCTGACGCGCACTTTCTTGTGGAAGCAAGGCATCGCGGAGCTAAGGTCGTTGTCTTTTCGCCGGACTTTTCGATGGTTTCAAAAGTATCTGATGAATGGGTACCAATTCACCAAGGACAAGATGCCGCCTTCTGGATGGCGGTCGGACATACGATTCTGCGCGAGTTCTATATTGAAAAACAGGTTCCATATTTCATCAACTATCAAAAGCAGTTCACCGATGGTCCGATACTGGTAGAGTTGCTTCCACGTGCGGACGGTTGCCATGAGCCCGGTCAATACGTGAGAGCCTCAGATGTAACCGAGACCGCCGGAGTTGAGAATTCCGAGTGGAAGTTCCTCATGCTGGACTCTTCCTCGGGTGAATTGCGGCTTCCGATCGGTACTGTTGGCCATCGCTGGCAGGAAAAGAAAGGGCAATGGAATCTGCAGTTGAAGGACGAGCGCAGCGGGCTGGAATTTGACCCTGTTCTAATGATGGACGAAAAGTCGGAGATACTCGAAATTTCCTTACCTGAATTCTCGCTCGAAAAAGGTGACGGAACGGTGACCGCAAAGATACCGGTCCGCAGAATCAAGACGTCAGCAGGAGAGAAAGTCGTTACTACCTCATTTGAGCTTCTGAAAGCGAGATACGGCGTGAGAAAGAACGGCGAAGCTCAGGTGCCGTATGATGAGCCTGAACACGCTTACACTCCGGCCTGGCAGGAACGGTTCACAGGTGTAGCCGGTGACGTTGTACTCCGCTTCGCGCGCGAATGGGCAACTACCGCGGAACGAAGTAAAGGCAAGTGCAGCGTCATAATTGGAGCTGGCGTTAATCATTGGTATCACAACAATCTTATCTACCGGTCCATAATCTCGAGCTTGATGCTGTGCGGCTGTGTTGGGAAGAACGGCGGCGGTCTGAACCATTATGTCGGGCAGGAAAAGCTGGTGCCGCAGACATCATGGGCACCAATCGCCTTTGGAACGGATTGGGCGGCACCACCGCGGCTGCAGAACGCACCGTCTTTTCACTATGTAAACTCCGATCAATGGCGATATGACGCGAAGTTTGATGACATTTGCCCTGTAGCAGATCGATCTCATTCAATGGCGCACGGTCACACTATCGACAGGCAAATCCAGGCGGTCCGTGCGGGCTGGCTGCCATCATATCCGCAGTTCAATCAATCGTCGCTCGAAGTAGTGAGTCACGCGAAAGCCGGAGGAGCAAAAGACGAGACAGAAGTCATCAAGAACGTTGTTGAGCAGCTCAAGTCCGGCAAGCTGAAATTTGCCGTCGAGGATCCGGATGCACCCGAGAACTTTCCGAGGTTATTCTACATTTGGCGCGGCAATGCACTTCTATCGTCCGCAAAAGGTCATGAGTACTTCCTGAAGCATTATCTTGGCACACATACGAATCTGATTGCAGAGGAACAAGCTAAAGAGCACGTAGAGGATGTAATCTGGCATGATAAAGTCGAGCTCGGCAAAATGGATCTGGTCGTAGACTTGAACTACCGCATGGACTCATCTGCCCTGTATTCAGACATCATTCTTCCGGCAGCAACGTACTATGAGAAAAATGACTTGAATTCGACAGACCTGCACAGCTTCATTCACCCGCTTCAGGCCGCTGTGCCTGCCTGTTGGGAGTCCAAAAGTGATTGGGACATCTTCCGCGAAATCGCGCGCAAGACATCGAAGCTAGCTGAAAAGTACATTGCCGAACCGTTGGAAGATCTTGTTGCTACACCACTTGCTCATGACACTCCCGCAGAAATCGCGCAGCGGAAGGTCAAAGACTGGTCTAAGGGCGAGTGTGAGGCCATCCCGGGAAAGACGATGCCGGCCATGAAAATAGTGAAGCGAGACTACCGCAACGTCTTCAATCGATTCATAAGTCTTGGCCCGAACTTTCGTAACGGCCTTGGAATGCATGGACTTCAATTTGAAGTAGCAGACTTCTACGACGCATACAAGGAAAGCAATCCGACTGAGAAGTGGGGCGGCGGCGAGTATCCCTCTTTGCGTGAAGACCTACTTGTGTGCGAGGCAATACTGCATTTTGCACCGGAAACAAACGGCGAATTGGCTTTCCGGGCATACAAAGCCGAGGCTGCGAAGACTGGGCT
This sequence comes from bacterium, assembly GCA_013360195.1. Lineage (NCBI taxonomy): Bacteria > bacterium. Next base: position 57,785 of record JABWCQ010000010.1, on the reverse strand, counting down.
AGATCATAGTCACGCTGCCGAGAAAACGAGGTCAGTTCGTATCACATTTGACGATATTGCGGCGCAGCCGAGGCGTATATTGACAACTCCGTTCTGGACCGGCGTAACAAGCGATGACCGCACCTATTCGGCGTACTGTCAGAATGTTGAAGGACTGATTCCCTGGCGTACACTGAGCGGGAGACAGCATTACTATCTTGACCATGAAACCTATATCGCATACGGAGAACACTTGCCAACCTACAAACCGCGTCCCCCGCGTGAACTATTAGGTGACTTGCGAATGTCAAAACCCGAAGGCGGAACACTGATCCTGAATTACCTCACGCCGCATGGAAAATGGTCAATTCACTCCACATACGGCGACACATTGCGTATGCGAACGTTAAGCCGGGGTCATGATCCTATTTGGATAAACGACAAGGATGCGCTGCTGCTTGGCATAGTGGACAACGATTGGGTCGAGATATTCAACGACCACGGCGTCATGTGCACTGTTGCAAATGTCAGCGCGAGAATACCACGCGGAATGTGCTTCATCTATCACTCACCGGAACGAACTCTTGGCATTCCGAAGTCTCCCGAACGCGGCAATCGCAGAGCGGGCGGGCACAACAGTTTAACAAGAGCAAAACTGAAGCCTTTGTTCATGGTTGGCGGATATGGGCAGTTCACCTATGCCTTCAATTATTGGGGGCCGCAAGGAGTGAACCGGGATACATTTGTGGCCGTGAAGAAACTCGAAAAAGTGATCTGGTAGGAGGTGGGAAATGGATGTTAGAGCACAAGTCTCCATGGTTTTTCACCTCGACAAATGCATCGGGTGCCACACGTGCAGCGTTGCCTGCAAGAATGTATGGACGGACCGTCCCGGCGCCGAGTACATGTGGTGGAATAACGTCGAAACCAAGCCTGGAACCGGTTTCCCGCGCATGTGGGAAGACCAGGAGAAGTATCGAGGCGGATGGAAGAGGACTTCAGGAAACAAACTGCAGTTGAAGTCACAAGGAAAGCTTGACGGTTTACTTAAGCTTTTCTACAATCCAAACCAACCGGGTCTTGAAGACTACTATGAGCCATGGACCTATGAATACGAAAACCTGTTTGATGCACAGGAGTCCGATGATCAGCCGACGGCACGTCCGGTGTCTCAAATAACCGGTGAAGAGATTCGCATAAATGCCGGGCCAAACTGGGACGACGACCTCTCGGGATCTCCGCTTTACGCCGCAAATGACGTCAATTTTGAAGGCTTAACGGAAGATGAACGGCAGCAGTTGTTCGAGATTCAGCGGGTTGCCTTCATGTATCTGCCGCGTATCTGTAACCACTGTGCAAATCCCAGTTGTGTAGCATCATGTCCGTCGGGTGCGCTCTACAAGCGAGGAGAGGACGGAATTGTGTTGATCAACCAAGACATTTGCCGCGGCTGGAGGGCTTGCATTTCCGCCTGCCCGTACAAGAAGATCTACTACAATTGGGTGACAGGAAAATCGGAGAAATGCATTCTTTGCTACCCGCGGCTCGAGACAGGCCAGGCACCAGCGTGTTTTCACTCGTGCGTTGGCCGAATTCGTTATCTTGGTGTGCTGCTTTATGACGCAGATCGCATTGAAAGCGCGATGAGCACTTCCGAGCCACTACTCGTGGAAGCACAGCGCGACGTCATCTGTGATCCGAATGACGAGTCAGTAATCGCGTCTGCCCGGTCCAATGGCATCAGCGAAGAATTCATTGACGCGGCCCGGAAGTCGCCGGTATATAAATACGTCATCGAATGGAAACTTGCCCTTCCTCTCCATATCGAGTATCGGACAATGCCAATGCTCTTTTATGTGCCGCCCTTGCTGCCCGTAATGGGGAAGGATGGCGATCAACCATATGACCATGCCGAAGACACCTTCTTCACTTCACTGGACAAGTCAAGGTTGTCGATCAAATACATGGCGCGACTTTTCAGCGCGGGGAATGAAACAATCGTCACTGCAGCGCTAAAGAAACTAATGGCGGTTAGGTATTTCAAGCGGATGCAGCAGGTTGGCGATGTTCAAGATGACAAAGTTCGGAGAATAATGCGGGAGGCTGCTGTAACTCCCGAAGAGGCAGAGGAGATCTACATGTTGACTGCGGTGCCAACTGTGAATCGGCGCTACGTCCTGCCACCGCTTCAACGCGAGGAATCTATTGAGGCCACCTGCAATGTTCAGGAATGCAAAGGCAGCTGTGGGTTCGGCAACGTATCCGGAGCAGGGAGGAAGTGACAGTGAACTCGATGTTTCGACTGCAATGCGAGATGATGTCCGAACTGCTACGATATCCAAAGAGCGAATTTATGCTTGTCCTTAGTCAACTTCTGGAGATCGTGCGTGATCAAAAGGAACCCTTTGAGAGTTTAAGTAGATTTCACGACGACGTAAGTTTAATGAGCACTTCAGAGCTTCAAGAGCTCTATACGCGAACGTTCGATCTGTCTCCAGTCTGCTCCCCTGCGCTGAGCGTACACCTATTTGGAGTTGAGAGCTTCAAGCGTTCCCACTTAATGGTTGGATTGATAGATACGTACGCGCAGGCAGGCTTTGAATACCGAGGTGAGGCTGCAGACCACATGGCAACGCTCTTTGGCTTTCTTCCGTTCGCATCGCCAATGGAGAGAGAAGAAATTGTGGGCTTCATAGTGCGGCCGGCATTAGGGAAAATGGCTAATCTGTTGGGCTCAAAGTTGAATCCATATACGCACCTGTTATGCGCCGCGTCTGCAATAACCCTGAAAACCCCTGCAGTGGAGTTACATAATGCTTGAGCTATTCGCATTCGCAGGTCTCCCGTACGCTGCCATACTGATCTGCATTACCGGAGTAATTTGGCGATTTCGGAAAGACCAATATGGAATCACAACATTGTCGTCGCAGTTTCTTGAGGGCAAGAAGTTGTTATGGGGTTCGGCGCCGTGGCACATCGGTATCATAATCATCTTCCTTGGACATCTTGTTGCCTTTCTGGTCCCTGGGCTCTGGCAACGGCTCATGGCAGTGCCTGTTCTCCTTGTCACTGTTGAGATTATTGGTCTTGCTGCAACAGTCCTTTGCATTCTGGGATTAATTGTGTTGATAGGCCGCAGGATAACAACCGGCCGACTGCAACAAACCACGAAACTTGCCGATTTTGTCGTATCAGGCCTCTTGCTATTCCAGATCGTACTCGGTTTGATGATTGCAGTTGGATATCGCTGGGGAGCAAGCTGGTCAACGGGCACTCTGTCTTCATATGTTTGGAGTCTGATAACGTTGAGCCCTGATATCACGGTCCTTCGGGATATGCCGTTAACGATTCAACTGCATGTTGTCGGCGCGTGGCTTATTCTGCTTGTTTTTCCGTTCACCCGGCTTATACATATGATTTCGGTTCCTATACACTATCTCTTTCGTTCACCGCAAAAGGTGGTGTGGAGCAACCCTCGTCGAGTTCAACATGCGGTCTCAGCGCGTGCGACTCAGGAATCGAGACGACATTTCTTGAAGGCGGCATTCGGTCTGAGTGCTGCGGGAGTGCTGCTGTCAATCGGCGTATTGGACAAGCTTGGGCGGTTCTTTCAAATGCCAGGGCTTCATCACGACGAGGAGGCTAATCTCCTAGAAACAAGGCTTCGCCGTCTTCAACTTACAGCTGAAGAGAAGGAACTGGAATTGGAACGACTACGCAGCTCATCGATATATGTTGCAAAACTGTCTGAGCTGAATGGGAAGGCAGGAAAATACTTCATTGACTATTCGATGAGGCCGGGTCTTGCATTTCTAGGGGACGATGGCTGGCCGATGCTGCTGTCGGCAAAATGCACGCACTTGGGCTGCACAGTTGGAAATCAGGTGGATTCCAACGGAAGAATACTCTGCCCATGTCATGTATCCTATTTCGATATTAAGACCGGTATGCCCAACACTGGCGCTCCCGCCAAAGCGCCCCTTGACCGCATAGCATGGGTAGTGCGGGACGAGCAAGGAAATGAAATTGCAACCGAAAGTGTCCGTGGCACGCGAACAGGCCGGATTGATCCGCAGTTGGCCAGTGATCTGTCCGTATTCATCGTCAAATCGTTGACATCGGAGGCGTGATGAAACGACTTCCATTGAGCGCGCTCGCTGACTTCCTTGCTGAAAGAATACCACTGGAAAAGCTGAATGTGAAGCACATGATTACCGAAAAGGAAGTTCCTGTGCACCGGATGTCATGGGGCTACTATATGGGTGGTCTTGCACTATTCTTTTTCGGCATTCAGGTAATTACAGGTGTCATGCTTCTGTTCTACTATGAACCGACGGTGAGTGAAGCGCATGAGTCGGTGGAATACATCACTCACTTCGTGACTATGGGCGGCCTTATCCGAAATCTTCACGCATGGTCGGCTTCGTTCATGATTTTCTGTGTGATTGTCCACATGCTTAGTGCTTTGGCTATGAAAGCATTTGCGAAACCGCGTGAGATTACTTGGGTTGCAGGCGTGTTGCTCGTACTAATCACGTTCGGCTTTGGCTTCACTGGCTATCTCTTGCCTTGGAATCAAATTGCCGTGAATGCCACAAAAGTCGGACTAGCGTCAATTGATCAGGTCGGCCAGTATCTCCCGGCCGCGCTCTCTCACCTGGCAGAAGACGTCCGGGTAACAATCCAAGGTGCACCTGCAATCGGTCAGGCGACGCTAAGCAGATTCTTCGCTTTGCATGTTGTCATTCTCCCCCTGCTCGTTTTCGCAGTAATTGGCCTTCACGTTCTTTCTGTTCAACTTCATGGCATGAGTCCGGGCATTGAAGGAAAGCCGAAGCGAAAGGAGAAGTTTTTTCCCGTATTTGTCCTAAAGGACTTCAAGGAGTGGGGAATTGCATTCCTGGTACTGTTTACACTCGCGTTATGTCTTCCGTTTGATTCACTTTTCCCTTACCCGTTGCTTGAACCTTACAATGCACTCGGTTCAACTCCGGACGGTATCAAGCCTGAATGGTACTTTTACTTCATATACTATCCAATGGAGCTGCTCCCGTTCTGGGTGATTATTGTCGTCATGACGATTGCAACGATCGGCCTGTTTGCAGCGCCGTGGATATTCAAGGACACCAGTCACAGGACAATGCGCTGGATTGCCTCGGCGATTGCTGCTTACATGGTAGTCATGACCCTGTTCGGTGAGCAAATCTACCACGCGATTAAGGGTGCCCAATGATTCAAATACTTGTCCTTGCAGTCCTTCTGTCCGCCGCAGACAGTCGCGCGTATCCTGAGTTTCAAAGGTTCTCTCAGCAGAATTCAGGACGTCCGATAAATTGTTCCATGTGCCACTCGAATTCTGATGGTCCGGAAGGTGCGTCACGCGGTCAGATCGGTAGCCTTACGCCGGAAGAACTGAACCGTCTCAACGCTGCGCGAGCGGCATTTGCCCCGGGAATGGCGGTGCAGAGCCCAATCCTAAATGAATTTGGGAATAAGATAATCACAGTTGTCGGGAAGACGAAGTTTCTGGAGTTGCGCGCACATCCCGAGCTCCTCGCGGACGTATACGGCTTTTCGAGCGACTTGGATCTGGACGGAATCCCCGACGCGCAAGAGTACCTTGATGGCACACACCCGTTGAACAAAACTCACGGAAATCCGTGGAAACTGTTCGTTCACAATCTTCAAGTGTACAAGCTACACGTCGTGATGATACTACTCGCAACGATTGCGGGCTTTTATGGTCTTAGCCATCTGCTTCACGGGTTAGCTGCCCAGTCAAGTGCACAGTCTGTCAAGAATCACTTCTGATATAAGATTCAATCATGCAAGACCGGGCGCGTGCAATTCAAGTATTGATTCTAAACACCGTTGCTTTCACCGTCTGCTTTGCAGGGTGGATGATGAACGGAGTCCTGATTACATACCTTGTTGACAACGATGTATTTCAATGGGACAAGGCACAAATGGGCTGGTTGATAGGAATTCCCGTACTGACGGGTTCGATCATGCGGCTTCCTGTTGGAGTCTTGACAGACAAGTATGGAGGGCGGCGGGTATACACGTTGCTGATGCTCGTAGCGGCCGTTCCTATGTACATGACCAGCATGGCTAATGAGTATTACGAGTTCATCGGTGCAAGTCTGGGATTTGGGTTGACCGGCGCTGCATTTGCCGTGGGCATCGCCTACACGTCGGTGTGGTTTCCCAAGGAGCGTCAGGGCACGGCGCTTGGAATTTTCGGTGTTGGAAACGCAGGCTCTGCCCTAACGAGCATGGGAGCGCCAATTGCACTTAAGTGGCTGACTGACGGTGGTCAGCATATTGAGAACTGGCGAACACTGCCAAAGCTTTACGCAGCAGCACTCATCGTAATGGCAATTGCGTTCTATTTTCTTACGTTCGAGAAGAGAACTGAGCACAGTTCCGGACTCACGCTTAGGCAGAGACTTGAGCCTCTTAAATTCGTTCGCGTATGGCGATTTGGACTGTATTACTTCCTTGTGTTTGGAGCGTTCGTAGCGCTCGCACAGTGGCTGATTCCGTACTATGTGAATGTTTACACTATGAGCGTCGCTACGGCCGGACTGATGGCGTCCATCTTCAGCTTGCCTTCAGGAGTGATCCGCGCGCTTGGCGGTTGGATGTCCGACAGATTTGGCGCCCGTCGAGTGATGTACTGGGTATTGGGAAGCTGTCTGACGTGTTGTGTTCTTCTGTGTGTTCCTCGCATGGATATTGAGTCACCAGGATCTGGAGTAACTGCGGTCCGAGGAGGTACAGTGACATTTGTTTCCGATTCGCTGATACTAGTTGATCAACGTGAATACAGAATTCGTCCGGAACCATCATCATGGCGCCGAAATCAAGAGTCCACATTTCTTGTATTCCCCTCAGGCGAATTTTGGCACAAGCCCGCTGTCGAGGTTGGCGACATCGTGATGAAGAAACAATTGCTTGCTCGGGGCATAACGCACCTGTTCTTTCAAGCGAATGTGTGGATCTTTACTTTCCTAGTCTTCGTAGTTGGAATCATGATGGGAATTGGAAAAGCGGCTGTATATCGCCATATTCCCGACTATTATCCCGAGCAGATTGGAGTGGTAGGGGGGATCGTCGGTGTGGTCGGCGGACTTGGCGGATTCTTCTGTCCCATACTCTTCGGCTACATGCTCAGATGGACGGGAATCTGGACTACGTCATGGATGTTCCTCGCCGCAGTATCGCTGATCTGTATCTTGTGGATGCATTTTGTGATTCAGAGAATGATGCACTCGAAAGCACCAACGCTGATGAGGCATATTGAGGACAGACACGATCATCCAAGTGAATCCAAACAATAGACAAAGTTCAACCAAACAACATTCATGGCACAGAATCTGCTAAACTGGCGCGTCGAGGATGACGCATTTTGGGAGCAAGAGGGAAGGCAAGTTGCCTTGCGAAATCTGTGGATTTCGATTCCGTGTCTGTTATGCGGTTTTGCTGTGTGGATGTATTGGTCAATCGTGACCACAAAAATGCAGGTGCTCGGATTTCAGTTTGATCCCGATCCCGCAAAGAACAAAGCGCTATTCTACACGCTAATTTCAATTGCAGGTTTGACAGGCGCGACTTTGAGGATTCCCAATTCCTTTTTCATCGCCTTGAGTGGAGGAAGGAATGTGATTGCGGCGACGACCGCATTGTTGATTCTTCCTGCATTGGGGCTGGGACTCGCCTTACGGGACAGCGGCACGTCATACTCAACTTTTGTAGTCCTTGCCGCTCTGTCAGGAATTGGCGGCGGCGCTTTTGCATCGTCAATGTCGAACATAAGCCTCTTTTTCCCGAAGAGAATGCAGGGTTTTGCGCTTGGTTTGAATGCCGGCCTGGGTAATCTTGGTGTCAGCGTTATGCAAGTCCTATTGCCTTTTGTCATGACCTTTTCGGCTTTTGGTGTATTAGGAGGAGATCCTAGAGTAACGAGTAGCTCCGGTGCCGAAGTATGGATTCAGAACGGAGGTTTCATCTGGGTGCCAATTCTCGTGGTACTTGCACTGTTGGCATGGTTCCTGATGAACAACATGGAATCGCACAAAGTTGGACATGCGCCAATAGCAATCGGGCGGATGCTGTATCTTCTTTTGCTTGGTTTTGCGGGTTCGGCGGTTGGGCTGTACTTTCTGGTGCAACTCAACGTGAATATGTGGATTGTGCTCCCAATTACCATCATACTCACATTGGCTTTGATTCGTTTTCTGTCACCATCGCGGATTCGCGCGAATCTCGGAAATCAATTTGCGATCTTTAAGGAAAAGCACAACTGGGTCATGAGTTGGTTATACGTTATGACCTTCGGATCCTTCATCGGTTACTCCGCGGCATTTCCCAAGCTGATTCAAGACGTATTCGGTTACTTGCCAGATGGTTCGATCAATCCAAATGCCCCGAATCCATTCTCCTATGCGTGGCTAGGGCCGCTGGTAGGCTCACTAATTCGCCCGTTCGGAGGCTGGCTGTCAGATAAGTTCGGGGGAGCGCGTGTAACACATTGGGATACACTGGTGATGATTGCTGCTGCGCTCGGTGTAGCCTACAATATCAAAGCGGCCAGCAATTCGGCGACACCTGAGGCGTACTTCCTGCCTTTCCTTGTCCTTTTCCTGCTGCTCTTTGTCGCGACCGGAATTGGAAACGGATCCACCTTTCGGATGATCCCGATAATCTTTGATTCAAAGCACGCGGGTCCGGTTTTGGGCTGGACATCAGCCATCGCAGCGTACGGTGCTTTTATTATCCCAAATGTGTTTGGTTCGCAGATAAAAGCGGGGCGGCCGGAGGCGGCACTGTATGGATTTGCAGTCTACTACGTCAGTTGTTTGATCGTGAATTGGTGGTTCTACGCCCGCAAGAATGCCGAGATAAAATGCTAGGCAATTGCCTTGATTTAGCCATAAATGGATTGGAGAAAAATGAACGTCACACTCGAATCGCCCGTTGGTCAGCTTGTCGTGGACAGGCCAAGCCGTGCACGTGTATTTCAGCAGTTTCATATTGATTACTGCTGTGGGGGGGCGCACCCGCTGGGTGAAGCATGCACGAAGAAGAATCTCGATCCGCAAGTTGTTCTTGCGGAACTTGCCTTACAGGAGAACTTGCCGTCCTCAGAAAACGAGCCTGATTGGTCGAAGAGACCGATGTCAGAGCTTGTAGACAATATTGTTAATACCCATCATGAGTACCTCAGGAAAGCGCTCCCCCACTTGGGCGAAATGGCAGAGAAAGTGTTCCGGGTGCATGGAGAGAATCATCCGGAACTGCGCACTGTGCTCGAAGTCTTCTCCGGACTATATGCTGAGCTTGATTCGCACATGTTCAAAGAGGAAAACATTCTCTTCCCTGCCATTAGGCGAATTGAGCAAGGTCAGCTTCCGCGGGAAGCCGCTGCTCAGTTATTCGGGCCGATAAGTGTAATGGAGGCCGAACATGATTCCGCTGGCCGTGCTCTTGAACAATTGCGGGAACTTACATTGAACTACATGCCGCCTGCCGGTGCCTGTAATACATATCGCGGGCTATTTGCCGGTTTGGAGGAGCTGGAACGTGACCTGCACTGGCATATTCACAAGGAGAATAATATTCTCTTTCCCCGTGCACTTGCCGGGAATTAGCAACTGCTTCAGAACGCAAAAGAGGGTTTGCCGTGGCAAACCCTCTTTCTTTTCTTGCACTCAACAGATGTCTGTTTAACCTGTATTCAAGTCAATCCAATTCAATATCCAGAGCTTGCATTTGGAGTTGCAGCGTTCTCCGCGCAATTCCTAATGTTCGTGCGGTGCACGTCTTGTTCCAATCATGCCGTGCCAGCACAGCGAGCAGGAATCGGCGTTGAAACTGATCATTAGCGGTTCGCCAATTGGCTGGATAAACGGCACGCGGCAGAGTAACTCTGAACATACCGTCCTGGTCGATGCAAGCTTCTTGCCCACGCTTTCTGTGTTTCATGGTTGCGAGGTGACTCAATTATGATCGGTTTCAGAGTTGGCAAGCCGGTCGGAAATGAACCGACTTAGTATTTCACGTGAAATTCTAATGTCGCCGCGAGTGCTAATCCGGAAATAGGCAATATCTCCTTGCTTGGCCCAGCGCCTCAAGGTTGAACGCGACACTCCCAGAATGTCGGCCGCTTCTCGGAGCGAGAGCAGCGAGTCAGATGTCAGCGAATTGTGTATCAATTGCCCGGATTGAGTAGTTCTTTGCAGGTTTTGACAGTATTGTATAGATTCAAGAAGAGTGCCAGTCAAAAAACAATAAGTTACACACATAATTCCTGGAAACTGAGAGAATTCTCTACGATCAATCGGGTGAAATCTCCCCGAGTCCGAGATCTCTGAGTTTAGTATACAAGGTCTTTGGGTCGATATCAGCAATTTGAGCGGCCCTTGTTCTGTTGCCTCCTGTGGCCATGAGTAACTTGCTGAACCACTCCCGTTCCCATCTCACTCTGGATTGTCGGAACGTCTCGGGCTCGTGATCCGGCTGGCCAATTACTCTTCTAATGTCCTCGGGATAGACTGTGTCACCTGCAACATACGCCGTAAGACGCTTGGCCAATCGCTGGACCGTACGGACATTGCCTTCCCAACTCAACGCGGCCAGAGTTGCCTTTGCCTCGGGGGAAAGCGCAGGCGGTCGACGGTCAAATTTCGTGGCCGCAACAGCAAGTTCACGTTCGAGGATAAGGAACATGTCCTCAATACGCTCTCTCAACGGCGGGATATTGAATGTAAACACATTCAGCCTTTCGTACAAATCCTCCCGAAATTCCTTTAGTTTTACTCTAGCCGCTAAATCCTTGTTTGTCGCCGCAATGACTCGCACATCTACTTTTGCTTCGGCATTCTGTCCGATCCGACGCACCATTCCATTCTCAAGGACGCGCAGCAGTTTTGTCTGTACGCTAGTTGACATGTCTCCAATTTCGTCCAGGAATATGGTTCCCCCATCGGCCGCGTGAAATAGCCCGTCTTTGCGGCTATAGGCCGTGGCGTGTGAACCCTGCTCGTACCCGAACAACTCGCTTTCGACGAGAGTTTCCGGAAACGCAGCGCAGTTAAACGGAATATAAGGCCCGTCTGCGCGTTTACTCTGAGAGTGAAGATACTCGGCAACAAGCTCCTTTCCAGTACCGCTCTCCCCGGTCAGCAGAACCTTTTCATCAGTTGCAGCAATCCGGTCGATTCTTGCCAGCAGTTCCTTCATGATTCCGCTTTCGGCGATGAGATAGTTGTCTCCTCGCAACTGCCTGCGAAGCCCTGCCTGCACTCTTTCGAGTCTACGCTTCTCAACGGCATTCCGAATTGGGAGCAGCAGTTCCTCGCGATTAGCGGTCTTCTCGATGAAATCATACGCACCTTGCCGAATGGCGCGAACGGCTCGATCATAGGTTGCGTGTGCCGTACCGATTACAACGGGAATTCCCGCATGCTCGCGTAGAATCCAAGGCAGCAATTCCAACCCGTCTCCGTCCGGCAACTGAATATCAAGCAGTATTGCATCAGGTTGCGCTTGCTCAAGGACCTTCTTCGCTGACGCACAGTCCTGTGCTTGCCAGACCTCATACTCCTCGAGTTCAAACGTGTCGGTCAGTTCTTCTCGCAATGCGCGGTCATCTTCAATTATCAAAACAATACTCTTGCGCGCCACTATTCACCTCCGTTTGCCGGCAAGAAAACTGATACGGTTGTTCCATTGCCTACTTGGCTTTCAATAAGAAGAGTGCCATGATGAGTCTCAGCGATCCATTTTGCGCTTAGAATTCCGAGCCCCTGACCTCCGGGCTTTAAGCTTCCCTTTGATTGAAGAATTCCTTCTATTACCTCGGGACTCATTCCCGGACCGCTGTCCGAAACGGTAATCAATATTCCATCCTTACCCGTTTCGGCGCGTTCAATCCCTACGTCCACAGGGCAGCCATTACTTGAAGCCTCCATGGCATTCCCAATTACATTTTCAAGAAGAGACTCCACAAGTCTGTAATCGAAGCGGATCCTAATATGACTTTCCGAATTCTTGAAGACGACCGGTGCTAATTCAAGCAGATTCATGCGCTCAACAGTGTTTGCCACAAGATCGTTGAGGTCGTGCTCTTGAAAATCTGGTTTGTTGACACGACTGACCACTTGAATTTGCCTCGTTGTCTGCAGCATTCGTCCAAACTCGCCTCGTAATCTGTCTATTTGCGCTCTGACGTTTGCATCGGGATACTGTTGCGATATCCTGGTCTCAAGATTGTCAAGAGTCCGCTGTGCTACCGCAATGGGCTTCTTGCTATCATGCGCCTGAAACGCGGTAAGCTGTGCCCATCCTTCAAGTACGAGTTTCTCGTTCCGCGCACGAACGTAGGCACGTCGAGTACGGTACGACCATGCCATCAACCAGAAGATGATCAAAACGCTAACGGCATAGCCGCTTGAAGCCGCCGCAAATTGAGCATAGTACCATCGGTTTTCAGTGATGTCATATCCCGTGTAGGCTTGGTCGGTGATCATCCATACTCGGGAAATTTCTCCGCTCCGAATGCGTTGCGTATCTTTGACCAGGCCATGCAGCTTCTCGGCGATAAGAACATTTCCGTCCAGATCATAGACTTCCAGCAGTCCATCAGGCGTTGTCACCGGAATTTCGTGTGTCCCGTCCCCGTTCAAGTCAAAGGTTCCATATAAGGCCGATACGTGTCTGGTGGACCACAAACTGTCCAAGTCATCATTGAAGACTGTTAACTTCGAATGGTAATTGTAGACGATCAACCTACGATCGCCGTCGCCTGTCTCCGAACCGGCAAGATAACATCGTCCATCCGAGACTTCTAATCGCCGTTCCTTCAGAATTTCCCCGGTGTAAGCATCAATTCTGCGCAGAACGGTCGGCTGCTTTTCCTTGTCATAGGCCGACACAAGCTCGAAGGAACTTGCGCGGCCAGAAAGACCGTCAAAGCTGACGCAATTGACAATGGAAAACGTCACTGGATACCCGCGTTTCCACAAATCACGCCCTGTTGCCGAGAGGCCGATAATGTACCCGCAGGTGTCTGCCGTGTCAATTGCGCGTGCGCCAGTCGCTGGCGCACCGGCGGCCCACAATATCACGAGGGAATCCGGGCGAGACGAGTCAAGAGATACTGCATCCGGCGGCGCGGCTTTCCAATTGTGCCATACTTCCTTTCCGGTTGCGACATCAATGACTAGAATGCCTCGTGGGATTTGCTGCCAGCCGGCAAAGACCTGAAACGCAAGCCCGTCTCCTCCATTCAGGCCGCCACCCGGCAAGAGAAAACAAGGCTTCATCCATATATCCCAGTGATCATTTCCACGTTCTGCAAAGTCTGACTGAAGGAACTTGAATTCCTGCCCGATCTTGTTCATCTCTGGCCAGTCAAAAAGGCTCATACCGAACTGCTGCTTGTCCTTGTAGGTCACACACAACTCAAGAGCAGTGTCCGAGTCGGCTTGGCACTCGAAGATAGCAAAAACCGGTAATCGAAAATTCACTGCTTTGATTGTGTTTCCCGCATCGTCCTCAATCGTCACATGGCCAAGATATGAACGACCGCCAGCGGGGTCTTCATTATACCAGCGTACCAGCCTGTCCCAACTCTCTTGCGGCTGGTGCCAAACCAAGATCGTTGGCACAGTATTCTGAGGGAAAGACTCAGCGCGAACGGACGTGAAGTGGTGCCTCTTTGGCCACCATTCCAGACTGAACGACGGAGAGGCACAAAACAGGCAGATGACAAGAGTGACAGAAGCAGGGCGGATCATGAAGAGGAAAAAGAAATGACTTTTGTATAAATCTAAGCACTTCTAGGCAAGATTGATACAGTTTGCCATGTATCAGTTAGGCGCGTCAAACGTGAAATATTTTTCACACATTCTCTTTCCTAAACATATGTAATTGCATATGTTCCAATACCAGCTGTTTTGTGGACATGGGTATCTTGAATACACCACGATTGTCCGTGCAGAGGCAGTCACCAAAAGTGGTAACCCCGGTATTACTCAAATATTCAATTGCAATCTTAATTTTCTTCACAAAAATAAAATGCCCCCGAGGGCATTTGGCATTCTGAAAAATCTTGTGCTCACGCAAGTCACACCCACCTACCAAGCAAGGAGGAATAAGTTAACACACCTCAAGAGCTATTTGCACCTGCTCCAGGTTCAGAAATCATCAGCCTTGAGACCGTATTGTTTCATCTTCAATTGAAGACTTCTTCTGCTGATCCCCAAAGCTATTGCTGTCTGTGAAATGTTCCCCTTGTGGACTCGCAATGCCTCCGTTATAAAACGCAGGCAGAATGCCCGCGAAGCCGCGCGGAGGTTTATAGGAAGTGGGCCAAATGTGAGCCGTAACGACTTGCGTCGTCGTGTGCCAGGGCGTTTCTTCTTTTGCATGTGCCAATATTAGCACCGCAGAGCGACAATACTCGTCGCGGAATACTCAATTATATCGCGATAGCATTTCGTGAAGCCTCTCTTTGAGTGTCTTTCGAAGCGATTCAGGCCCGAGAACTTGCACATATGTTCCCCATCTTAAGATCCATGCAATTAATTCTTCTGTCACCCCAACATTCATGGAAAGTACAATGTCCCCGTCCACTGTTTCAAGAATTTTTTGTGACGAATGCCAAAGTCGTCCCTCGATCGACGTGCGTATCGTTCTGCTGAATTTCATTTCAATCAGCTCTGGCTCAGCCCGCCACAAACCAAAATTAGACTTCAAGAATTCTGATAAGCTGAATGATTGGTCGCGTTCAAAGACATCGTTTGTCACCTCCAATTGTGCAACCTTGGTGAGGCTCAGATAGATCCAGTTCTTGTGGCGTGGCTGAAAGACCACGGCGTAAATTGCACCGCGATGAAGAAGCAGGCTGTAAGGATGAATCGGATACTGCTTGCCGTTATAAGTAACATTGCATACACGCTGCAGAAGCAGAGCTCGAAACAGCTCTAGAAGAGCCGGTCCTGCAGGTCTTAAATCAACCTTGCCTGGCTCATGGAAGGCGAACCCGTCCCGCAGATTCAAGAATGCGTCAATCATTTCCACACTGTCAACCGGTGCAATCTGTTCGAGCCGGTCGTAGACTCGTTCCAGGCTCTCACCGATTCGTGTGCCTGCAAACAATTCGCGGAACTGCCCAAGCAGAATCGCAGCCAGCAGCTCATCCGGCTCGAGAACAATCGGAATAAAATCAAAGTTACGATGCAACGACCAATGATGTTCGCCGTGCGCTCCGACTTCGACCGTCAGAGGAATATTCGCGCCTTCAATGGACTTCATCAATCGTTGAAGCGATCGCTTGGTAACTTCTCCATCAAAGAGCTGATATAGCTCTTCAATTGTCACTCGGTCATGAGTGGACATACGCTGAAGAATGCGCAGCGCCCGCTGGAGGGAGGTGTGGTCTTGCATAGGAAGTAAGTGGTAAGACCCGGGTGATGTACTCTTGAAATAGGAAGTGCACTCAGCGCGTAGCACGTCGCCGTTCCCTATTACAAAAATCGAAAATTTACAACAGTTTTGCAAGTCCCCCAGGCTAAATCTACAAAATTCACCAAAGTTCAGCGGTCAAGGTGTGAAAAAACATACACACCTGATTTCCCGCAAGTGACGGACTCAAACCATTGTCTGATTTTGTTTTATTTAGGTATAATCAGGACAACCCGAATGCCGCAAGGTGAAGACGAGATGCAATGTTGTGATGCTCTTACTGCCCCATTCAGTCGGGGCAATAAGAAGCCTCGGCACATTGCGGAATGCGCCCGAGAGAGGTGTGCGACATTTTTTGTCGCGGTAAGCAAAGAGACAAGAAAAAGGGGACACGGTCCGTGGCCCCTCGGCAAACAATCCGGAAATCGAAACCACACTCAACGATTGGTAAATTTTGTCAGCCTGCTTCGAAACAGTGAGACCACCTGTTCGGCCATTTCTACTTGTGTCAGCCGCGCCGTATTCAGGATGAGATCATAGATCTCCTGCTCATTTGAGTCGCGATGCAAGTACTTCTGATAAAAACTCCTTCGTGCCATATCCTGCTCGCGCATATGTCTTAGTGCTTCCTCGACACTCCAGCCGCGCCGCTCCATCAGTCCGCGCAGCCTGTATTCCTCCGGAGCCACCAGTCTGATATGCAATCCTCCGGGGAGATCGTGTGTAACGATTGCACCTCCGCGCCCCACAATAATGCAGTGACCAAGAGACGCAGTTGCTCTCATTGTGCTGACAAGCTTATGAAGAAGTCGTAAGTCGGAAATCTGGCCGAAGATTGTGTCGAAGAAATCCTCAATAGCAGTGCGCGCTCTGGAATCAAGGGCGGACATCAACTGGTCATACGAGTATTGCTGATCGGCCATTGCTTCAATTAGGCGGCGGCTGTAAACTTGCCACGAGCCGGTGTCCAACTTTTCACAGGAATCCAGTTGCGGTGCCAAGTATTCAGCAAGTGCAACAGCTTCACAGCCAAATTGACGCGAGATAGTTATAAATGGTTTCGGCGCGTGTTCACGGGAAGTTGAAAGCTCCTTCAGCCGCGAAGCTACACGTATCTGCGCTTCAAGATTCTGTTCAGCGCGGGAAGGTAATGGATTTTTCATGGCAAAAGTTCTCCCGATAAAAGTGGAGAAATCGATGAGTCGGCTCAATCCTGACTATTAAACGCCTGAAGAAGTCAAATTGATTCCAAGCGGTTTTCTTCAAAATAGCATGTTCCGCGCAGTTCTGCAACTCATCCGTCCCGCTTTCGTGAGCACGGGCAATTAAGCTATCTGAATTGGACAAATTGTGGAAGAATTACATCGCAGGTTACAGAAGGTGAATTACCATATTAAACGAGTCTACCTTTGTCGTTTCTCCGGCAAGCATCCAAAGTAATCAATATTATGAAATTGGGAAAATCTGGAAATCTGTCCTTGGGAAATTGAATTGTAACTCCCGAATTTGTATTTTTTGGGTATTGTCTCCGTTCAGTATCCAGACCAGACCTCAGGAGAATTCCATGGCAAGATCGGCAAAATTTTTCACAAACTTCCTAGCGCTGGCCGTGTCGGCTGTCTGCTTTGCATCTGAGTCAAATGGAAACATTCAGACGAAGTATCGGGCGTGCGACTCTGGTCGGGAGGTGCAGTTCACCACCCCGGTTCCGGTCGCCTCCCCGGCTGCGCCGGCGTATGTGGTCCCGTCCGGGGGCGGTGAAATTCCCATTTCGGCAGTCGGCAGTCTGCTGTGGCAGGTAGGTGATGCGGTCGGTTTGATGGACAACGTGGCCATCGCCGATAATGGCAGCATTGCCGCTATCGGAGTTAGTCTGAACAACCACAGCCTGCGGGTATTTGATGCAGTCTCAGGGGCTCTAAACTACGAGGTGCCTGGCAACGATGGGCTGAGCAGCGTGGCAGTAAGCCCGAACGGGTCTCATGTCGTGTGGTGTCAGAATCGGGCCTTACGGGTTTATCCCGGCGATGAAGGAAACGAGATTTGGTCCCTGACCCTCGAAGGCAATCACAGCTTTAACGGAATGGCACTTTCAAGCGATGGAGAGTGGATCGTCGCTTTGGCCACTATTGGACCGGACACATTTGCCGTCATGCTCCTATCCACGGCAACGGGTGAACAAATTGGGGAATCCTACATTCCCAATACGATTTCCAATAACCACTGGATTGGCGCGAAAATATCGGGCGACGGTTCCAGGATTGTGGCAACCACCCGTTTCCGCATATATGTTCTCGATTCACAGACGGGAGCGGTTGTTTGGAACGAAGATGGCCGCAACACCGAACATCCGGCCACGATATCGGGTGATGGCCGGATTATCGCCACGGCAGCGAACAATGATGGCAAAGTGCATTGCTATATCTGGGATGAGGCCAACTCCACGTACATTCAATTCTGGGAGTATCGGTTCAGCGGCGGAACCTCGAACTGGGGCACAGCTACCGCGGTCTCGCGAAATGGCGAGACGATTGCCGCCGGCTCCATGCAGTTCACATCGACGGGATTCGAAGGGTATGTGGCGGTGTTTGAGACGAACGGAGGCGGAGTCCCGCTTTGGGTGTCTGCTGGTATGGGTGACCTCGTCGGCGGAATGGAAATCTCCGACGATGGGCTGACCATCGCCGCATGTTCCTGGGGATATCTGAACGACAGCCAACCGGATATCCGCGTCTGGCAGAAGTACAGCTCGACCCCCTTTTACACATACACACACCCCGGTTCTCCCAACGATTTGGACATATCAGCTGACGGAACAAGATTAATTGCCGGCGGAAAGGGTGTTCACAACCGGACTTTTGGAAATGGTGGCCGCGCGTATGTTTTTGAGCTCGACCTCGAAGGCGGAAGCGTTGGCGGCAGCGTGGACATTCAGGGCACAAATGACGATTCTGGCGTATGGATTGAAGCGATTGGAACCCACTTGCATGCCTTTTCATCGGCTTCCGGTGCCTATCAAATCGACCATATTCCAGCGGGTACTTACACTATAACAGCCCGCAAGCTTGGCTATTCGACGGCATCAGTCAGCAACGTTGTCGTCACTGAAGATGGCTTGACTGGCGGAGTGAACTTCGTTCTCACGCCAATGGAATCACCGCCGCAGAATCTAATAGCCGTGAGCGGGCAGTTAACAACCATCGGCCTGTCCTGGGATTTGGCTGGACTAGCCCGGGAACGTGCCCGCGAACTTGAGGCTCTCTATGCCGTTGGGGACATTCTGCAGAATCCGGCCCTCTTGCCAGGACCGGTCAGATCGATTGTTGAGCCGGGTTGGGCACTAAACTCTGAACCTCGCAACGGCCGAGACGGAGTTCTTGACGACCCGGATTCTATCCATGTCTGGCGCGCCCCGTTGTCCGGCGGTCCGTACAGTCTTGTCGCTTCCATTTCCGGTTCATTGACGTCCTATAACGACAGTCTGAATGTCTATCCCGGCGTAACTTACTACTACGTTGTAACTGGGGTATACAGCAACGGAGAAACAAGCTATTCAAACGAAGCGGCAGGCGCTCTGGACGACTCTTATTTGGTTTACGACCCGGTCGTGCCGGCAATCGTCAACCCTGTAGTGTTTGACGGAATTCTCTCGCCCAACGAATGGTCGGATGCTGTACGCATAGACATTTCCGATGTTCTGGGGTACGACGGTCGAAATGCTCCGCAAACGGCGTTCTTGTACATGAAGTACGATGACACAGCTGACATGCTGTATCTCGCTTGTGAAGATCACGCGAATCCTTCACTTGATGACGGTGAAGGTTTCGGCATCTACGTGGACGATGACGATTCCGACACATGGACCTACTCACGCCCCGGAAGTGAAGGGAATTACTGGGCCTATTACTTTGCGTCGGGTTCGACACTCAGATATCGCTCACTGTCCGGTGCGCCGTACAATGTTGATCCGTATTACTCATTCACAAACCCGCAAATCGGGTTTTCGACATCCGCAGGCTATTTCACAGGCGAGGTTGCCATTCCGCTTGGATTTCATGAACTCTATGAAACTGCCCTTTACGGACCTGATAAGACTCCGGGCATCGGCTTCTTCGTCATTCAGCGTCAAGCCGGAGTTGCAATTTTCGACGGCTATTGGCCGCAAAACATCCCCTCGATCGTAAGTAATCCGGAGTACTTCAGCAACTCGTCTATTCAGGCCACTCTGGCGGTTCCACCAGCGGCGCCTGGGAATGTTCAAGTGACAAGAAACGGAAACCTTCTTAACGTGACATGGGAAGACCCGACGCTTGGCATCGACGATTTGCCGGTCGCTGGACTTGCCGGCATAAAGCTGTACCGCAACGGCGAACTCCTGGACTATGTTCCGATCGGCGAAGAGGTCTACACGGATGAAACGGTCGCCTATGGCGCGTGGTATGACTATTCTCTGAGCGGATTTATCATGGAAGGAGAAGAAGATTTCGACGGACCCCGGTCGCTTGCCGTCGGCGAGTACGCCGGTGCGGCGCCCGAAGTTGAGTATTTGGTCTACGACGACGGCACATGGGAGTTTTTCATGATTGTCTCGGGCTTGTACGATCAGAACCGCTTTGCGGTGCGATGCGACATGCCGCCGGACCGTGACTTTGTTTATACTGTCCAATTAGCAGTAAACTCTATTGCGCCGATTGGAATTGGCGTGGCGGATGACAACGGTGGAGTTCCCGGTGCACAGCAGTTCGGACCCTATTTCATTATTCCGCCGGTGGCTCTCGAGCTTTTCACAGTGCATATTCCCGGTGAGAATCCACCCGCTCCGTTCGGGTCATTCTGGACAACACTTGACTGGGCATCCGACCGTCCGTCAGAGCCCGGGATCGCGACCGACGGAAACGGCAACGAAGGGCGCAGCTTCTGGCACCAAGGGGCAACCGGTTGGCAGAATCAGCCTTCAAACTTCATGATTCGGACCGGAGTAGGCGATATCGTATCGGAAGCCAATCAATCTGCACCCGGTATCGTCTATGAATACGGTTTACAGCAAAACTACCCCAATCCATTCAATCCCGAGACGGTGATTCCGTTCACACTGGGAAGGAGCGGCGACGCACAACTGGCGATTTACAACATTACTGGTCAGCTTATTACAACACTCGTCAGCGGCAATCAGCCCGCCGGTCACCACGTTGTAAGATGGAACGGCCGCGATGCCGGAGGCGTGGATCTTTCAAGCGGGATCTATTTCGCGCGACTGACTTCCGGCGAGTTCACGCAGACCAGGAAACTGATGCTGCTGAAATAACATCCCAAAACAATCAATAAGAAAGCCAGCGGCTCTCGCCGCTGGCTTTTGATTTATTGGAGTGTAACTTACTTCGTGGTCGCGTGAGCTTCAGCCTCTTGAATTGTCGGTCTGATATGTTTGATCACCATGAACAGCAGCGCCGCAGCACCTAGCGATGCCGCGACCAGAATCGCAAAGAACGTGCTGTGAGGCATGTCATCCCACAATCCGCCGACAAGGCCGCAAAGATAATTTCCGGTTGCAGTAGCGGCGAACCAACCGCCCATCAGCAGGCCGCGCATTCTGGCCGGAGCAACCTTGTTCACGAGCGAAAGTCCCATGGGTGAAAGGCATAGCTCGCCTATGGTGATGACCGCATAGGTGGATACGAGCCACCACTCGCTAACACGTCCAGTATCTCCTCCGGCAAGACCTGCAAATGTCATGATAGTATATGCCGCGGCAGTCAGGAGCATGCCAATACCAATTTTCGCTGCTGTGGATGGCTCGGCATTTCGCTTGCGCAGCAGCGTCCACAACAAGACCAGAAGCGGTGTGAACAGCAAGACAAACGCGGGGTTAATCACCTGGAATAATTCCGGCGACCACGTTGTGTCCGTGCAATCACGAGCCCAAAACGTAAGGGTGAATCCGTTTTGATGGAAGGCCATCCAGAACACGATGACCACGCCAAAGACTAGCAACAATGCGTTGATTCGTGCACGTTCCTGTTTCGGAGTCAGTGCCACTGCGTTCGGATTCACGTCCGCGGCGGCCTTCATTGCCGCAACGTCGCCTGCCAAAACGTGTTTGCGAAAGAGCGTAAAAATCAAGAGCGAAAACATCATGCCGACACCGGCCGCTCCGAACGCCCAGTGCCAACCAAAATTATTGCGAAGATATGCGGCGACAATCGGTGAAAAGAACGCGCCGACGTTAATACCCATGTAAAAGATATTATACGCGTCGTCCCGCTTTTCAGGCATGTCCCTGTACAGATTGCCCAACAATACGGAGATGTTTGGCTTGAATAATCCGTTGCCGATAATCAGGCAGCAGAGTCCGGCAAAAAACGTGGGCAACGGCGGAAAGGCGAGCAACAAATGCCCCATGCCCATGAAAACACCGCCAATGAGGATGGCTTTGCGGAACCCGAGCCATCGGTCGGCCAGCAACCCGCCGAACAACGGGCTGAAATAGACCAGGGCGATGTATCCACCATATACCTGTCCGACTGTTTTAGTGTCGAACCCCAGACTCTCGTTCATGTACAGCGCGAGAATCGCGAGCATACAGTAAAAACTGAAGCGCTCCCACATCTCAGTAAAGAATAGTACGGTCAGCCCCGGCGGATGCCTGTGTTTGACCGCGGGAGTGTTAGCGACAGAGTGACTAGTCATAGGCTGAAATTCGCTTCGTATATTTGTTCATAGTCCACTTCAACTTAGGCATTCATGTCTGACCAGCGCTTGGCCATACGGGCGAAGATGATCAAGGCTATAACTGCAAGAATGCCGATGATTGCAAATGGAATCCATACGGCATATTGCGGGGAGTACGTGTCCCAGAGCAGTTGCGTAGCCTGCACAGCATCCTTTCCGGTGAGCTCCTGCAGCTTCAGGAAGGCATCAGTTCTCTCGACTCCTAACAGGGTGGACAGGCTTTCGGGATCGCCGTTCCAACTCTTGCCGCTGCCCATTGGCGTATGCTCAAGAATGTACTTCTGGGCAAGCACGGCCTTTTCGCCGAAATTGCCGTACAAGTAGCCCGCAAGTTTTGACCCGAAGAAACCTCCGATTCCTACCGGTATGTTCACGTAGCCAAGGTAGAGTCCTTTTTTGCCTTCCGGAGCTATAAGTCCAAGGTACTCATTCTTCTTCGGACCTGTGAGCATTTCACCGGCACTGAAGAAAACCACACCCAACAGAAACACCCAACCACTTGCTGTAAATCCAGCGACGAGGATTCCACCCGTGGCAATCAGCATTCCGATAACCATCGCTTCCAACGTCCGCAGCTTGCGAACAAGCCAGGAGACGGGAATCATACAAATCACGATCAGTAACGAGTTCAGAGCGAGCATATTCTGCTGTAAGACTTGGGTACCTCGATCAGTCGATCTCGACATGAACTCCGGCAAGATACCCGCCACACCGGAACTATCCACCCAGTCTGTGAGGAAATTCGGATGGAGGTCCCATAGCTGATACATCATCAGCCAGAAGCAGGACATGATTCCTAACCACGCCAGTAGACGCGGCTCGAAGATGTTCTTAATTGTCCGCAGGAATACATGAATCGGTCCTTCCGTCTTGTCCGCCTTCGAGTCAAAGTCCTTGAATGTGAACAGCATGATGTAGTTGCATGCCGTGAACGCTGCTGAGCCCAGGAATACAGCTTTCCAGCCGATTCCGACTTGAAGAACTCCGGCCAGCGGATGAGCGATGAAAGCCCCGACATTGACAATCCAATAGAAGATACCCCAGCCCACCGAGGAATTAGTCTTGTCCAGATTCTGCGCCAGCGAGCCCTGCAAGCCCGGTTTGAAAAATGCAGTTCCCGTGGCGAGCACCAGCACACCCGCAAAGAATCCCCAGAACGTTCGGAGATAAGCCATCATCACAAAACCGATGATGTTCATCGTCACGGAAAAGAAAATTGTCTTCTTGTATCCGTAGCGGTCGGCATAACCTCCAGTGAACATCGGAAGTACCGATTGAAATACGAACCACCATGCGAAGATAGTGCCCTTATCAGCTGCCGTAAAGTGCAGTCCACCGGGATCATCCGCCTGCATGATATAGACCGCCACAACACTGCGAACTGTAAAATAGGCCAGCCGCTCAAACATCTCGATGATGCAGAGCATCCAGTAGCCCATACGGAAACCGAGCAAAGTGCGGCCCGCTTGAGTTTCAGATGTAATCATAATTATTGGAATAAAATGGAGTTTCGCGGTGAACCCGCAGATAGGACTTTGAAGGATACGAAGAAACAAACCCCAAGTCAAGCGTGTCCAATACCTGCAAATGAAAGTCATATCTTGACAAGTTGACCGTCGTGCCTCTGTTCAACTTGTGATGAACAAACTCAAGCGCATAAAATATTGTAAACAATTATTTTGCGTTTTGGTTTCAGTTCCGAAATAAAATTGAACATGCGAGCAGTAAATCATGACATGAAAACTGCTCTGAATCGTGCTTAAGATGGACCAGAGTGTACTAAACGGCACTCTGTACAAGGGCTTCAGGTTGGGATTGCCACGTTTCGAAGCGAACGCGCCAAGGACCAAACTCTAATTCGTATAAGCAAGGGGGATGCACGACATCTATCTCTAGAATCTGCATTTAGTAATGAACGTCCGAACAAATCAGTCAAACAAAAAAGCCCTGTAAAACAATGTTTTAGCAGGGCTTTACATGTGCACCCACAGGGACTCGAACCCCGAACCAATTGATTAAGAGTGAATTGGCAGGGTTTGTTTTTTATGATTTTACAAGGCTATAAAGACAGATTTGGGACAAATTCGGAGCAGAAAATGCCGAGATCGGATTCACAACGGAAGCAAGCGATTGCCGACAAATAAGTCTGAACAATAGGGGACATTGAGACACCCAATGAAAAGCTTTCCTTCATTACGTGCGCCCTCAAGTAGTGCGACGTGAATGCCCGTGACAGGCCATGAGGGAAAAGAAACTCACAAGAACTCATTAGTTTGGGGCTTCTGTATCGGAGATCCATGCAACGATCAATTTGCCCTCAATAGAATCTACCGCTTTACAGCCTTACTCGGTTCAACCGTAGCGCGTTTAGGATAACTGAGACAGAACTGAACGTCATTGCGGCACTTGCAATCACCGGACTTAAGAGCAATCCGAAGAACGGATAGAGAATACCAGCAGCAATCGGAACACCAAGAACGTTGTAAATGAAAGCGAAGAACAAATTCTGCTTGATGTTTCGCATTGTGGCACCGCTCAGATTCCGTGCCTTAACAATTCCGCGTAGATCACCCCTTACCAAAGTTATGCCCGCGCTTTCCATAGCCACGTCAGTCCCAGTTCCCATTGCAATTCCAACGTCAGCCTGGGCTAATGCCGGGGCATCATTGACTCCATCGCCAGCCATCGCGACTTTTCGGCCTTCCTTTTGCAAGCGCTTAATGACCTCAATCTTTCCTTCAGGAAGTACATCTGCTTCAACCGTTTCAATACCTAGCTTTGTAGCAACTGCTTTCGCCGTCGTCAGATTGTCACCTGTCAACATGATTAGCTCGATACCAGCTTCGCGCAATTGTGCAATCGCGTTCGGTGTTGACGCTTTTACCGGATCAGCAACTCCGATTAGGCCGGCGAGACCGTTGTCGACTACCACATGCATGACGGTCTGACCTTCTGTTCTAAGTGCTTCGGCTCGCGCAAGCAACTTATTATCTGTTATTCCCAGACTTTTCAAAAGCGTCATATTGCCAAGGGCGACCCCTTTCCCGCTAATTGTACCAATCACACCTTGCCCAGTCTTCGACTGAAAATCGGAAGCTGCGCTTAGCTCGAGCTCTCGGTCTTTGGCGGCCTTAACAATTGCCTCGGCAAGTGGATGCTCGCTACCTTGTTCCAAGCTCGCAGCAAGTTTCAAGAGGTCGTTGGCGCTCAACTCGCCTGTCGGCTCTATGCTCACGACTTGAGGCTTGCCTTCAGTCAGGGTGCCAGTCTTATCGACGACCAAAGTATCAATCTTGATCATTGTTTCAAGGACTTCCGCACTTTTGATAAGCACACCAGAGCGAGCACCTTGCCCGGTTCCAACCATGATGGACATTGGCGTGGCCAAACCCAGAGCGCACGGACAAGCGATGATCAAAACCGCGACAGCGTTTACCATCGCATAGGCCAGTGCCGGATTCGGTCCCCAAATCAACCAAATAATAAATGTGAGAACAGCTGTAACTACAACTGCAGGCACAAACCAAGCAGATACAATATCAGCAAGTCTCTGGATCGGTGCCCTGCTCCGTTGCGCATCGCTTACCATCCGAACAATCTGCGCAAGCACCGTCTCGGAACCAACATGCTCTGCACGCATTACAAAGCTGCCTGTGCCATTCACCGTTCCCCCGATCACACGATCGCCAGTTGCTTTTGCCGCAGGAATGGGTTCACCGGTAATCATGGACTCGTCCACATTGCTCGAACCTGCCTCAATCGTGCCGTCAACAGGAACCTTCTCCCCGGGCCTGACCCTGAGCAGGTTACCGGCAATTACGTTTTCAAGAAGGATGTCACTCTCGTCACCGTTCTGTTGAACAACTCGTGCAGTTTTGGGTGCTAATCCTAAGAGTGCCTTAATGGCGCTTGACGTTTTGCTTCGAGCACGAAGTTCGAGCACTTGCCCAAGCAAAACGAGAGTAACGATAATAGCCGCAGCTTCAAAGTAAACAGGTATCAAACCCATCTCATCGTGCATTGCGACGGGGAAGACACTTGGCAGAACGATTGCAATTATGCTGTAAAGGTATGCAGTCCCCACTCCGATAGAAATCAGCGTGAACATATTCAGGTTGAAGCTGATAATCGAATTCCAACCACGCACAAAGAAAGGCCAGCCTCCCCAGATTACGACAGGCGTAGTAAGCAATGCTTGGAGCCACAATAGTGAAGAAACGGGCAACGAGCCAAACAATTTAGAATGAATGCCCATACCCCACATTGCGAGAACCATCACCACAACCGAGAATACGCTGCTGATCCAAAACCTCCGCGACATCTCTTCCAGCTCAGGATTCTCTTCGTGCTCTGTCAGTATCGCTACGAGCGGCTCCAATGCCATGCCGCAGATTGGGCATGAACCAGGTCCGGTTTGCCGAATTTCCGGGTGCATCGGACATGTGTAAATACCCTCCTCCGAAGTGCTCTGTCTTTTCGGAGATGGCTTGACTTTGGCATGGCTGTCTTTGGTGGCGCTATCAGGCATGTTTCTAACCAGATACTGAACCGGATTCCCTTGGAACTTGTTTAGGCAGCCTTGACTGCAAAAGTAGTAGGTATTATGTTCGTGGTGATGTGAAAAGCGCGCAACAGATGGGTCCACCTTCATCCCGCATACCGGGTCTATTGCCAGGTTCACCTCCTTAGATGGACCTGATTGCGTGTGTTCGTTGTGCTTTGAATGATCCAATCAAATTTCTCCCCTGAATAATCAGTTACCAATACTCGGTCTCAACTTTCGCCCCGCTGGTAAGGCACAACAACGGCGTTGATTCATACCAAGGCGATGGAACAACTAACTGATGCTGTAATCCTCCATCTTCTTCCGCAAAGTCGGACGCGTAATCCCCAGTACTTCACAAGCTTTTCCTAAGTTCCCGCCGACTTGTCCTAACACCCATTTGATATGCTCTTTTTCGACTTCTGCCAAGGCCTGAAGTTCTCTTTTAGCTCCAGTTGGGTGTGAAGCAGGTTCCAGAAAATCTACTGACAACGTGTCGCCAGTACTTCGAACTACTGCCTGAGTCAAGACGTTCTCAAGTTCACGAACATTGCCCGGCCAAGAATAGTTCATGAGTCGCTTCACAACTGGCTCTGGGACTTTGTTTACTTTTCTGTGCAGATCTAAATTGATTTTCTCAAGCAGGTGTTCCACGAGCGGCAGTATGTCTTCTTTTCGCTCGCGGAGCGGAAGCAAGTTGATTTGAAATACATTCAGCCGAAAGTACAAGTCTTCACGAAACTCGCGAGTCCCTGTCAAACTTTCAAGATGTTGATGTGTAGCTGCGATGACACGAGCCAAAAACGGGATTTGCGCTGTACCGCCAACCCGCTCAAAACAACGCTCCTGAAGGACCCGCAATAGCTTTGCCTGGAGCTCCATTGACAAGTCACCGATCTCATCCAGGAAGAGGGTGCCATGCCCAGCGTATTCGCATTTCCCCAGTTTACGGTCAACTGCTCCGGTAAAAGCGCCCTTCTCATGACCAAACATCTCCGACTCCATAAGCTGCGAAACGATTGCTGAACAGTTTACGGCAACGAATGGTTCATCCGGTGTTGAGTTATAATGAATAGCTCTTGCAACAAGTTCCTTGCCCGTCCCGCTTTCGCCGGAAATGAGAACATTAACCTTTGATTTAGCCGCCATCCCAATTTGCTTGTGAGTATTGAGGATGGACGCACTAACTCCAGCTATTCGTCCTGCGTTGAACTCGTTCTCATGTTGATTTATCGCGATAGTTTTTCGACTTACGCGAAGCTCTCTGACCGCATCTTCAAGTGACAAATCCAGTTCGTCAATGTTCAAAGGCTTGTGAAGATAGTTAAAGGCTCCGTGCTTCATCGCATGGATAGCATATTCCATGTCTTGATGGCCCGTGATCATCAACACGATCGCTTCGCTACCTGCTTCCATTTGCTCTTTCAGAAGTGAAGTGCCCTCGCCGTCTGGCAGTTTTAGATCTAATAGAACAATTTCAGGATTATGGCGGTTCCAGAGATCCTTGCCTGATCTGAGAGAGTCTCCGCAGAATACCCGGAAGCCCTTGTCCGCCAAATGAAGTTCCATTGTTCGGCGAATGGCGTCATCGTCATCAATAATGAGGATTTTTTCCATACTACGTTGACCGTGGCAGTGAAATGCTAATTTCGGAACCTTCGTTCATCCGGCTCCTGAATGTGATATGTCCCTCATGCGCATCGACAATCTTTTTGGCGATGGCTAACCCCAGTCCCGTACCATTCTTCCTTGTTGTAAAGAACGGCTCGAATACGTGTTTCACGCTCTCTTCTTGAAGACCCATGCCGTTGTCTTTGATGGATAGAACTGTAGCATGAGGACTTGACTCTGAAATCAGTTCAATCTTTCCATCCGACCGGCCCGAGGCGTCAATCGCTTGAAGGGAATTAGTGATGAGATTCCAGAATACTTGCATGAACCGCTCGTCGTCAACGCTCACAACATCTAGAGGATTCTGATGTCTGGCATGCAGTACTGCATTGCGCTCATCGAGTAGCGTTGAAAAATCTCTTGATACTCGGTTAAATAGCTCCAGAACGGTCACATTGCGTTTCTGGATTGTGATTGTTTTTGAATAATCTAAAAGCTCCGTCAGCATGGTTTCAATGCGCTCCGTTTGACTCTTCGCCAATTGGAAATGCTCTGAATGAACCAGTTCGCCTTGAAGATCCTTTGTCTCTAATATCCGCAAGTTCATTTTAATGGCAGAAAGCGGATTTCGGATCTCGTGGACGACGCTGGCAACCAGCTCGCCGATTGCAGCGAGCCGTTCGGATTGAACAAGCTGTTTTTGTGAATCCTTCAGCGACTGAACCATCTGATTGAAACTTGCAGCTAAGTCGCCCAGCTCGTCATTCAACTGGATGGCGACTCTCCTGCCCAAATCACCCTTTGAAACTGCAGAGCTTGCGTTTGCCAATTCCCTGATTGGCTTGCTTAATGTACGCGAGATAAACGCAACAACGATGAGAATCAACCCAAGTGTGCCGATCGCTACCAGCATTGCGTTTCTGCGTAACATTTGTAATGACGCAAACGCTTCATTTGCGTCAATCTCAGTGATCAGAGCCCATTGTTCATTCGGTAAAAAGTCCCAAGCTCCGATGACATCGCGACCTTCAAAATCGTGATATAATTCCACGCCGCTTGAACCCTGGAGGGCAAGTTGAATCCCCCGCGAATCCATTGTATGAGTCAGTGGCTTTGGGTGGTTCATGAAACGCGACGGCGTGAGCATTACCTTGTTTTTGTCAACCAAGTAGGCTTGACCTGAGAACCCAAGTCCTGTCGTATCGAGAATTATCGGATTCAAGGTGTAAGCCAAACCAAGCGTCGTGATTACTACTCCTACTGGCTTTCCGAACTCATTAGTAACGCGGCCGCTAAGATGAATCGTCAACCCGAATTCGTTGTGCAGATGAATCGGACTTGTCAAGGGCTGGCTTGAATTCATTGCCTCAAGGACAAAGTCATGCATTTCGGCCAGAGTTTCATCTGTGTGCTTTGTGCATGCCAGCATTGTTCCGGATATTGAGTAAACACAAATGAACTCGTAGGCCTGTGATTGTGCTTTATAGGAATCTAGGAGCCTCTCAAGGCTCCGTCGGTTGTCCGCAGATATGGCCCCTAGCTGACATGCCTCCACTATTGAAGGGTTTGCGGATAGGACTTCAGTGTCTGCCCTCCGCTCGGCAAACCATTGTTCTATCTGACTTTTCTTCTGTTGGGATATTGCCTGAATATGAAGATAGGCCTCTTTCTTGACAGCAAGGCGCGCGAAATAGTAGCCCTGATAACCCATAAAGAGCAAAGGGATTAAAGCTACAAGCACGAACCAGCTAAGTAGCCGCTTGCCTATTTTGCCAAAAACAGCCATGGTGTGAATATACAAAAGCAATAGTTAAGGGTAAAGTCACAATGCACCACAATATGTGCCTGCAACTGCATCATTACGCGCAGACATTTCCGCTTAGAATGCGAAGTGGTCGGGACCCAAGACTATTATAGATCCAAGATGCCCCGCGAGCCCTGCACCTATAGCAGCAAGCAATAGCACTCCGCGTAATGCCCATTTAAACCATACTGATGTTGAAGATCGCTCTGCCGCCCAAGCGAAATAGGCCGCAACCATGGATAGCCCAGCAACTGACGTCCCGACCCAGCGATGAAAAGTCAAGTATTGCATAAGGTCGATAGGGTAGTGTGCATTCCACGCGGCTGCCCAGCCCAGTGTGGCCGCTACCACCGAGCACGCTGCTGTGAAGTAGATGAAATGTCGGCTAAAAGCTTGCAATCTCTTTTTGCTGGACGCCCACGATGACAATTCAGCAAGCGCCGCAGTAATGAGAAGCGCGATTGGGAAATGAACCACCAGTGGATGAAACTTCCCCGCGAAATTGACCCAATTCAGTTTGGCATCGCTTTCCTGGACATGATCTGTTGCATGTTCATGTATTTCTTCATGCGTCGAGGTGTGCTCATCTCCGTGGTGTTTGGGTTCCAGATCAGAACTCTCCCCCATGGAATACGCAGCGCTGTCCTGGTGTCCTTCAGAGTCCGGGATTGTAGAATTAGCCGAATGAAATTGCGAGAGGTTTGCCAGATAAAGACCCGGACTTCGAAGGAAGTCACGGCGACAACGCGTGCAACAGAAATATACCCGCTGTCCTTTATAATTCGTGTAGATTGTCGAATCTACCTTCTCGTCGGGCAACACGGGACAAAATTCGTTGCGAACCTGTACGGCTACAGGAAGCTTCGAAAGAGCAAGCGGGGCTCCGGCGAGCCCCGCTATCACAATCAGAGCAAATCCAAGTCGATGGAACTTAGTGGTGGCCTTCATGTCCGTTCTGATGTTCAGTCTTCACTTGATTTGATTCTTCGGGCACCATACCTCGTTTAGATTCATAGGCGGCGCTAAGTTTCTCCAAGTACTTTGCAGGCTCCTTCTTGATATTCTTGATGCAGCCTTTGCAACATAGCTTGAAGTACTGGTTGTCATACACGAAGTCAACAGGATCTCCCATTTCTCCCCCAAAGGCTTCACCGCTTACAATACAAGTCTCAAGCGGGTAGCCGGGCTTCTGCTTGGCAATGATCGCGTCATCAAGCTTCTTCATGAAGTTCGCCTGATCCTTCTCAAACTTTTCAGGGCACATATTGCAGCAAAACTTGACTTCGCGTCCCTCGTACACTTTCGTCACCGGTTCGCCCATTTCACCAAGCTTCTCGCCTGACACAATACAGTTGTCTATCGGATAGGCGAGTTTTTCTTCAGCTGGCGCGTCGGAATGGGCAGATTTCGTGTTCACTGGGTCGGCAGAAGCAAGAAGCGCTTCTCCCTGTTCGTGTCCCTCTGAGTGACCATCACTTGTTGTCGCGCAGCAACTGACGACGTTTGTCTGACTTTGTACACCGTGACGGTCTCCCTGGCCAAGTCCAATAATTCCGCCAACAGCCATTGTCGCCATCATAGCAGCCATTATGAATACCATCGTAGTTCCCATTGTCGTTTCTCTTTCTGTGTTTCTGAAACCAAAGACCAGTGATAGAATATCCAGTTTCGCACAACTACAAGGCCGGGCGGTAAATAATCCCATTCGGAGAAACGCCCACACGAATAGTTGCTATGACCGTTTTTGACTCGCAGTCAATTACCGATACAGATCTGTCCATTTCATTCGTGACATAGGCCCGGCTGCCGTCTGGCTTGAACGAGATTCCGTGCGCACGGCTTCCAGTGACAATATCTGCAACCCATGTGCGCGTCTGGAGATCAAAGACATGCACGGAACCGTTGTCTTCATCGGCGACGTACACTTCAGTGCGCGTAGGACTATGGATCGCCTGACCAGGCGTGTAACCGAGTGCCAAGGTTGTATCGACAGCAAATGATTCAATAGCAATAACTGAAATAGTCTTGGACACTTCGTTTGTCACCCATGCCTGGGTGCCGTCCGGCGTGATCCAGGCACCCACTGGGCCACTACCTACATTGACGTGCTGAACTGTGGCGGACTCCTCGAAGTGCACCTTAGAAACTGTCCCTGATCCGTTGTTCGCGGTCAAGGCGTGTTCGCCATCCGGGGTGAGCGTAACTTCCAGGGGCGATGTGCCAACCATGTAGCTACCCACTTCAGTAAGCGTTGTGGCGGAATATTTGTGCACCATATTGTGCATCGAATTTGCTGCGATGATGAACTCACCGTCGGGAGTCATCGTGCATTGTGAGTCATACCCTCAAAGGTAATCCTGTTTGTTTCAAGCAACGTTCGTGAATCCAGCAGAATTATCCTGGACATCATGGTTTCATTTCCCCCACCGTGGCCTCCGTGACCGCCATTTCCTCCACTCTCTTCATGTCCTGTGCTCAAATCTTCGTTGGGGTCTGATACAATCAGCTTCGTGTTATCTGCCGAAAGATAGATATGGTGTAAATAGCCAACCGAATCAATGGGCTGAATTCCAATCAACGTGTTTGTCTCGGGGTTAATTACAGCAATATCACCTGATCCTCCGTCTGCGACAAAGACTACGTCTTGCGAAATGTCAAGCGTGATTTGGTGGACGATTGCCGGACCGGTTGAAAACGCCGTCCGAATTTCATCATCACCCATTCCACCCATCATCATGCCATTCCCCATGCCACCCATTCCCATCGTGTCCATCATCATGTGATACATCATCCCGTCCATACCCATCATCATACCCATAAGGTGAACGGTGTAGGTCATGTTCTCTTGCAGTGCTGCAGTGGGCTGCATGGTCAGGATGGTGTTGTCGTTGTTCCATGAGTATGTTACTGCAACCGGTGCCGTGCCAATTCCCCATCCTTGGTGCAGCATAAACATCTCGTCCATATGGTCCATGACCATCATCGCATGATCAAACGTCACCGTAATGGTGGACTGGGTCGGAGCATTTACAGCATTATCTGCCGGGGTAACTGTCACAAGCACTTGATCGTCTATGGTCTGAGTATCGTCACCGCTATCGCTTTTGCAGCCCGTTAGAATAGCCACTGCAAGAATAACCGGGAACAGAAGAATGTAAAATAGCTTTGACATCAGGAAATCCTTTGAAGTATGTGTCGTTGCGTGACGAAGTGAATTAGTCGTTAGTAGGCAATTCTCAGCAAGGAACAAGTGTTGCCGCCGTATTCTCGCCGTTGTCGGCAGATGATTCCGGCCCGGGGACAACAGTTTTGCGTTTCCACAGATAGTAGATTGCCGGATAGACCAAAAGTTCTAAGGCAAAGGAGGTAACCAATCCTCCCACCATTGGTGCAGCTACGCGTTTCATCAGGTCTGAGCCTGCACCCGTGGACCACATGATGGGAAGTAGTCCAATGAAAGCGGCGCACACGGTCATGGCTTTCGGACGAACCCGCTTGACGGCTCCATGTACGATAGCTTCAACTAAGTCCCCCGTAGTTCGCAATTGTCCTCGGACCCTTGCTTCATTGTGCGAAAGGTCGAGAAATAGCAACATAAATACGCCCGTCTCAGCATCAAGCCCAAGCAAAGCGATCATGCCAACCCATGCCGCGATAGAGACATTGTAATCGAGGAAATACATTAACCAAACGGCACCGATGGCAGAAAAGGGAACTGCCAGCATGACCATGAACGACTTGAAGCTCGACTTCGTGTTCATGTACAAGAGCCCAAAGATCAAAATAAGTGTTAGTGGAATTATGAGCTTGAGCCGTTCTTTGACGCGCAACATGTTCTCGTACTGCCCGCTCCAAACCACTGAATAGCCCGTTGGGATCTTTACTGAAGCTGATACAGCTTGCTTGGCATGCTCCACATATCCACCTACATCAACCTTTGAAGGATCGAAATCTACATAGACGTAACCTGCAAGTAATCCGTTCTCATCACGGATCATTGCCGGTCCCTCAACTAGCTTAATGTCTGCGATTTCAGACATAGGAATCTGTCCCTGATTATTCGGCAAGGAAATGAGCACACGCTGGAGTGCATCAAGATTGTCGCGAAAGATTCGGGCATAACGCACATTGACGCCGTATCGCGCCCGACCTTCGACGGTCGTCGTCTGATTGTCTCCGCCTACAGCCGTCATCACCATCATATTTGCGTCATCAACAGTTAACCCGTATCGGGCAAGCTGGTCACGGCGCAAATCAAAGTCAAGGAAGTAGCCACCTGCAACACGTTCAGCATACACACTTCGAGTATCCGGAACTCCCTGTAACGCCGATTCCATCTCTACAGCGATTTGCTGCACAACAGCAAGATCGCTTCCAGATATCTTTATGCCAACAGGTGTTCGTATTCCGGTCGATAACATGTCAAGACGAGCCTTGATCGGCATTGTCCATGCATTGCTAATCCCGGGCAACTGAAGCCGCTCGTCCATCTCGCTGACAAGTTCGGCCTCTGTAATCCTGTCGCGCCATGCAGTTCTAAGTATTGCCTTCAACCATTCAGGCGACCAACTTGAATACCAACGAGGTTTCTCCCGCCATTCAGATTCGGGCTTCAACAGGATGGTTGTTTCCATCATCGTGAATGGAGCCGGATCGGTGGACGTCTCAGCACGACCGGCTTTGCCAAAGACGCGATCTACTTCGGGGAATGTCATCAGAAGCTTGTCTTGCACCTGCAATGCCTTCTGCGCTTCGGCAACAGACATTCCGGGTTGAACTGCTGAAGGCATGTAGAGCAAGCTCCCTTCACGCAAGGGCGGCATGAACTCATGACCAAGCTGCAGATAAACTGGGATGGTCAACGCGACTAACAGAAGACTTGCGAATATGGTTGCCTTAGGATGGCGCAAGACGAAGCGACAGGGCGGCTCATAAATTCTATGTAGGAACCTGCTTATGGGGTGCTTTTCCTCTGAGTAGTAAGTCCCAACCGCAAACTTAGTCGCAGTCCAGGCCAGAAATTTGGGTCGAAACTTGAATGGGTCGATCCGTGCAAACATCATTCGCAGCGCCGGATCAAGTGTGATGGCAAGCACCGCAGCAATCGCCATCGCAATGTTCTTTGAAAAGGCGAGTGGCTTGAACAACCGGCCTTCCTGATCTACTAACGTAAACACCGGAATGAACGCGACCGCAATTACCAGCAGCGAGAAAAATACTGTCGGCCCAACTTCCATCAATGCATCTAGTCGAACCTTGTGGAAGTCTCCCTTCATACCTCCGGCTTGCCAATGGTAAATCTTGTTGTATGCGTTCTCGACTTCGACAATCGCTCCGTCCACCAAAACACCAACCGAAATCGCGATTCCGGCAAGGGACATGATGTTTGCGGTCAAACCCATCATGTACATGGGTATGAACGCCAGTACCACGCTTATTGGAATCGTGACAATCGGTATGGCAGCAGATGGAACATGCCATAGAAAGATCAGGATGATAATAGAAACAATGATGAGTTCTTCTATCAATTTGCCTTCGACTGTATCAATTGCTCGCCCGATTAATTCAGATCGGTCATACGTCGTGACGATTTCGACCCCTTCGGGCAAAGAAGGCCTTAGCTCTTCAATCCTTGCTTTGATTCGTTCAATGACATTTAACGCATTTTCGCCCTGCCGCATGACGACAATTCCTCCGACAACGTCGCCTTCACCATTATAGTCAGTAATACCCCGCCGCAACTCCGGACCAAGTGCAACTGTTGCGACATCTTTGACTGTAACCGGCGTCCCTCCCTGAGACAGGAGAACGAGCTGTTCCAGATCCGCGATGGACTCCACATACCCACGGCCACGAACCATATATTCACGGCCAGAGATTTCGACAAGCCTTCCACCGACGTCATTATTTCCCTTACGAACTGCCTGGATCACTGCCTCTAACGGTAGATTGTAAGCGGCCAAGGCATTGGGATCAACGGTAATCTGATACTGCCTGACCTGACCGCCAACTGCGGCAACTTCTGCAACGCCGGGCACAGACGAAATGGCATACCTTAGATACCAGTCTTGATAGCTGCGTAACTCGTCGCTTGTGTTCTTGCCCGAGCGATCAACGAGTGCATATTGAAAGACCCACCCAAGGCTTGTTGCATCCGGCCCTAACTCCGTTTTTACACCGGTTGGCAGCTGCGCAGTAATCTTGGAAAGGTACTCCAGCACGCGTGTTCGCGCCCAGTAAATGTCTGTTCCATCTTCGAAAATGACATAGATGAAGCTGTATCCGAAATCCGAAAAACCTCGGATGGCCTTTACTTTTGGCGCGCCGAGCAGCGAACTGACGATCGGATATGTGACCTGATCCTCAATGATATCCGGACTGCGGTCCCAACGTGAGTAAACGATGACCTGTGTATCAGACAAGTCGGGCAACGCGTCCAATGGGATGTGCTGCATGGTCCACGCAGCAATCACGATTGCCACAAGCGTTGCCGCAATGACAAGCCAGCGATTCTCAGCAGAGAAGCGGATGATGCGTTGGAGAACTGTTAAGTTTTCCTGCATCGTTAATTGCCTTCCACCGCTGACAGCGCTGCACGCAAAGATGATTCCGAGTCCACCAGGAAATTAGCACGCGTTACAACTGATTCTCCTTCGCTTAGACCCTCTATAATCTCAACTCTCTCTCCAGATTTATCTCCAAGCATTACAGCGCGCGGCTCAAACTGACCTTCGCCTAATGCGACAAAGACATAGAATCCACTTCCAGTCGGAATCAACGCATCGGACGGAATAGTCAATGACTCGCGACTTTCCCCTTTGAAAAGCACTTCACCAAACATGCCGGGTTTTAAGTCACGATTTTCATTTTCTACTTCAAGCCTTACTTTGGCTGTTCTGCTTTGCACGTCAAGAATCGGATCAATAAATGCCACTGTGCCAATAATCACACGATCAGGTAGTGCTTCAAATGACATGGATGCTCGTGTTCCCACATGTACGTGTGCGAGGTCAGGCTGGTAGGCATCTGCCATTACCCAAACTACGTTCAAATCAGTTACTTCGTACGGAACAGCACCAGACTCAAGCGTTGCTCCCTCGACTACATCTTTCAAAGTTACAACTCCACTAACTGGAGAGGTAAAAGTCAGCGCCTTAGTTGTTTCCCGAGTCTCCTCCATGCGAACGATGGCGGACTCGGGTACGTCCCAATTCTTGAGTTTGTTTCGAACTGCAAGCACAACCGCGTCGTACGTCGAAGCCTGACCTTCATTCGTGTTGTTCTCGCGATTCTCTAATGAAAGGAGATACTCTTGTTGCGCAGCAAGCAAATCAGGACTATAAAGTGTGAACAATGGTTCTCCCCGCTTCACGGCACGACCGACGAAATCTACAAACACGTGCTCAACGAATCCTGCAACTTTGACGTTGATGCGGCTGACTCTTGTTGGGTCAATTTCGACGCGCCCGACAGTTCGCCAGCCTCCAGAAATGCCTGCTTTCTCGGCCTTAGCGATTCGCAGTCCGATTAACTGCTGTCGTTTAGGATCGATTTCTACCGCCGCTCGGCCATTAACATCTGAGTCGCCGCTTGAATCCTCCTCGTATACAGGCAAATAATCCATGCCCATCTCATCTTTGCGTGGGACAGGCGAAGTCTGATTTGGATTCATTGGTGAACGATAGAATGCCACTTTGTGTGACGATGACGAACTTGGCTTCGATTGGTCAGATGCCGATCCCTTCATCCTAACAAGTTTCATTCCGCAGATTGGGCAATCACCCGGGTGATCCTGTACGATGGCAGGGTGCATCGGACACTGATATTTGTCTGTGCTTTCAGATTTAGTTTCGTTCTCAGCGCTCTCCGACTTATCACTCTTTGGTTGAGCCGAATCAGCTTTCTTAAGAACGAGATTCATCCCGCATATCGGACACTTCCCGGGCTGATCCTGCTGAACCTCGGGATCCATGGGACAAGTGTAAATTTCGGCAGTCGATGATCGTGTTGTCTCTGTCCCGGTTTGAGCGCGGTTGCCCCACAATAGCCAACCAGTAAGTCCCATACTCGCGATGATAAACAGAGTTAACCAAGGAAGCCATTTTGCAGTTGTTGTTCTCATGTCGCCTTCTTATTGTTCCGTTGCGTCAACAGAGTAATTTCCAAGCAAGCTCTGCCATTGACGGTACGTGGCCCATGCCTTCGCGCGATACATGACTGATTCTATTTGTGCCATGACTAAGACCGTACGTGCGTCTGAAAGTCCCATGTAGGGATACACTCCCGCCTGATAGTCCACAAGCGCTGAGCGCCAGGCAGCCTCTGATTGTTCGACAACTTGGCGATTTACCTCGTATTGATTAATCGTTTTCGCAAATTCCGAGTGAACGATTCGTAATTCCTGCTGCTGGTTGAGCATCGACTCTTTTTGTTCGCTTTGTTGACTGCGGCTCATAGCGCGAGCTTCGCTTATCTTTGCTTGCTGATTACCTCGGGATAACAGCGGAATAGAAGCGGACACTTCTATAGTGACCATGTTATCTTGTTTGAGTGACTGAGAAATCGGTTCGCCTGTATGGGGATCTGTCCCCGCACCCTTCAATGCTCCTCTTATACCATAAGCAAGCCCCAACTTGACGTCCGGCCAATAATCAAGCTTGGCTCTTCGAAGTTCAAATTCGGTAGCTCGTAACTGCGCCTGCGCGATTTTGACTTGCGGAGTTGATGCATTTTCAACCAACGCAAGTCCTGCGTCAAGGTCTATCAAAGGTGGCAGAGCATTCGGTAGAATAGGGTTAACCAGTGCATTGTCATTAGTCCTTCCAATGGAGTAGGCCAGCTCTGCGCGTTTTTGGTCAATCTCTGATGCGTTCGCTAGCAATTTAAGATCCCACTCCTCTTGTTCAAGACCTGCTCGCAACACTTCTGTCCGTGATCCCTTCCCTGTGGAAAGCAACGATGCTGCAGCGTCAACAGCCTGTTTTGTTAATACAAGTCCTTGTTCAAGCATTTGGCGTGTTTCAAGAGCTGCCGCTAAATCGTAATAAGCCATCGCCACCATCGCAGCCATTCGAAATCTTTCTTGATCAAGAATGGAGGTTGCGGCACGGACCCGAGCTTCACCTGCTTGTCTTGCCGCATTTAGTTTCCCGGGGAAAGGAATCTGCTGCATGGCACCAATCTGAAACATAGTCATCGGATCCGAATGCACATCAAAACTCTCCGGAACATTCATTAGTCCGGCGCGCAATTCCGGATTCATCCACGAGTTGTTCATGGTAGCACGACTTCTTTCCACAGCAATCATTGCCTGCATGCGTTCGATGTTGGGATGGGACTTCCAAGATTCAGCGACATAACTCGCAAGCAAGCTGTCGCTCTCAAACCCTTGTGCAGATGAGCTAATTGCACAAAGCACAATTAGAATCGACAAGGGGACCGCGCGGGCCAAAAAGGCTAGTCGGTTCAATGTTGAGTGTAGTGATGACATAGCGTTGAGCATACTAGATGACGATTAAAGCAATCTTTGGACCAAGATATAAGACATGAATAAACAATTGCTTATGACAAAGACAACGTCAAACGGTGAAAGAATTTAACAATTTGGATCGAAACAAGCTTTCTATCCTTTCTCGACGGAATTCGGTCCTCTGTACGGGTACCCGACGAGTCAATAACTTGGCTGGTCTATAAGTCATGCGAACGCAGGTTTCAGACTGTAGGCATTAAGAACGAACAGCACAATATGCACTGTTGTCTAAAGGTGTTGATGCAAGTCGTAAGTTGAAGCTCTTCCAGTGTTTTGCTAGGGACTCGTTTCGACCCGGCTTCGAGACTTCTCGGATTTGCCAATAGATTGGCAATCAGGAGTCGCGCCTCTCGAAACAGTAGGTTACAAAGCGACAGAGACAGATTCGAGACAGACACTACATCTTGTGGTGTCGACAAGTTTGGGAATTCTAGCTATCTCACGACCATCTTGTATTCTTATGCCTTGATTCTGGCATAAGAATTTACAGAAGCAAGAGCTCTGCATTGTGCAGGGCTCTTTTCATTTCAACCTGCTCAGGAGTTTCCCATGAAAGTCAAAGTCCTCTGCCTCGGCCGTTCGGCAAAAGAAATCAACGTCAGTGACGGCACGACCGTCGAACAGGCCATCGCGGAAGCCGGGTTCCCGAAAGATTCCAGCTACACCCGACACTTGAACGGCAGTCCGTGTTTCGACACAGATGTGCTTGTCGACAACGCGGTTTTGACCCTCGTGCCACAAGTAAAAGGGGGCGCATAGGAGCAAGCTTCAGACTACCTGTCCTACGTAGTCTCAAGTTTCAGAGAGGGCTGTGATCCAAGTGGTCATGGCCCTCTCTTTCCTCCGGAGGAACGCTTATGATTGAACCACAGATTCGAACGCTGTGTGACTTCCATGCCCAGAAGTGGCATACGCCGATAACGCTGGTCAAGCAGGATCTTGATGTTCACGCTTGGCACGAGGTCGGGATTGCAGTTCATATCAATGCCGACAAGAACTCGACATTCTGCAAAGACCTCGTTGGTGATGCCATCGTCATGGAAGATGTACTCCTTGGCAAAGTGTCACCTACATGGCTGGTATTGTACGGCGCACCACGCTTAGATGTCACTTCGAATATTCTCGACGCGCATCTGCCGCGTATGTGCCGTGCATTTCGCAGTGCACAACGAATGGCGTTGATTGATACGACGCAGATTGTAGCCGTTGAACGCAAACAGGAACTGGCTCGGACGCTTCGCGACGACCGATATGAACTCGAGCGTCTTTGTATGCAAGTGATGACATTGTCGCGGAAGATCGAAGGTGACCGCGAGATTCTGAATATGTTCAGCAGAGCACCTGACTTCATCAAGGCAAAGGCGACAAGGACATTTGTGGAGATGATGAAACTTGTGCCATCGTGCTACTCGCATATCAACGTCGTCGACAAGTCTGTGCTCGCCGAAACGTATCCGATCACACTTGAACACGACGGTGGTAGTTACAACTTCGAACCTTACGTAGTTGAAGTGGACTTGGACAAGGGCAAAGTGCTGATTTCAGGCGGCACTGAAATGAACGGCTACATTCATCCGCATGTCACAGATGATCCTAACAATGTATGCTGGGGCAACATCTCACATTTGGTGTCACGTCTTGCTGGTGAACTCGACCTGCATGGATTGCTTCAGTTGGTACATCAGTTTCTGCATAGTTACAACAGTAGTGATCCGTTTCAAAAGATCGAGAAATGGGATCCGGACTGGGTCGATGAAAGCGATGACGATGAACCGTATTGTTCGTGGTGTGACGATTACGGCCATGATGTTTCAGACTGCGAATCTTGCTGGTGGTGCGAGCACTGTCAGCAATACGATGATCACGATGCCGATGAATGCCCAAATCACCCAAAAGATGAAGACGAAGAAGAGGAGGATGCCGATGCAGAACTTGCAGAGGACACAGCGACAGCCGGTTGATGCAGGCGTGAAGATTCATGTTGAAGCAACTGCGATGCAGAAGTTATGGCTGTGGACGGACTTTGCCAAAGGTGAAGTTAGTTGTCTCGGGCTCGTAGATGAAGTTGTGAACACCGATACTGGTCGCACAACAGCATTGATTGTCACAGACTTCTTTCTGGTAAAGCAGAATTGCAGTTCCGACGAAACCGATATGGATGTCGTCGATGTTGCTCGATTGATATCCGAGCTTGAAGCGAAAGGAATCGACTCACACAAACTTCGCTGTTGGGCACACTCCCACGGGACGATGAGCGTCTTCTGGTCTGGTCAGGATGAATCATGTATCAGTGGACTTGCCAATGGTGAATGGCTACTATCCCTGGTCGTGAACAAGCGTCGCGATACCCAGATGCGTCTAGATCAGTTTCACCCGAGTCACATGTACATTCCTGAAATTCAGTGGGAAACGAAGTTCCCCACCGTAGACGGACTTGCAGAAGCGTGCTTCGATGAATTCAAAGCCAAAGTACGCGAGACAACGTTTCTGAAGCGAACGCGTGATGATCAACTGATGAAGCGCGATATGATTATCGATGAACTTGACGAAGCAAGTGCTCGTGGTGCTTTAACTGCCGATGAACTCGACGATGAACTGAACTGGCTAGGAATTGAACGTGACAATTTTGAACCATTCTAGGAGACCACATGAACGATATGCGATTCTTACGCCAAAAAGATGTTGTCGATGCCGAGAAACTTGCGAACTTGCAGGTTACACTGATCGGTCTGGGTTCCATTGGGAGCGTCACGGGGTTGTATCTTGCCAAGATGGGCGTATGCAAAGTGACCTGTTTCGATGCCGATGTTGTGGATATTCACAATGTCAGCAACCAGGCTTATGGGATGTCTGATGTGGGGCTTCTGAAAGCAGATGCGTTCTCAATCCTAGTAGAGAACCAGACCAGAGTGCTTCCGAATGCGATTGGAATGCACTTCGACGGTCGGCAGCTATCTGGCATCGTGATTTCCGCTGTGGATTCAATGAAGTCACGCGAGACTATCTGGAAGTCTATTCGTGATCAACCACAGGTGCAATTGTACATTGATGCCCGAATGGGGCTGGAGACCTTAATCGTGCATGCTGTAAAACCACAGATCAAAACTGAACGCGTAGAGTATACGCGTTCGCTTGTACCAGATGATCAGGCTCTTCAAGAACCATGCACAGCACGGGCAATATGCTATACGCCTTTGATGGCTGGGAGTGTAATCTGCTCCTTGGTGAAGCGGTATCTTTGCGATGAGATGATACCAGCGCGGATTGTACTTGATCTGGCAACATTTACAATGATGTTATAGCCGTATGCCCAATTTCCAAATCACGACGCACGAACGTTGGGATCATGTTGTGCAGTATGTTGTTGATGCGCCTACTCTTGAAGCCGCAATTCGAATGGTCACATCTGGGAGGGTGCCATATACCAGCGCTGAGTATCAAGGGTGCAATCCAATTCAAGAGGTGTTCTCCATTCTTGAAGTGACAAACAACGACACCAACAAGACTATCAAAGGCGAAAAGAAGCTGAAGAAACTGCTTGACAACTCCGTTGGCTGATAATACAAAGATAGGGGAAACCCTATCTTTTAGCCTATTCTGGACTGAATCGTAGTCTATTATTGCCTCCTCCCCGGTTTCTATTGATAAACATGGAAGAACAATGTAAATTGAATATAGACAGGTTGACTAATTCAAAGTTGCTGAATTATCAGAACTTAAATGCAGATATGGTTTGTTTGCCTGCATCGGTTTCTTCGCAGTAACTCAAATGAAATCGTAATCATAAATCGCTTGACTGTGCCGATAATCAGTTGTACCATGAATATAGGTCTTGGGATGCTTGAGAAACAACTTTGCATGGAGGCCACGATGTACGAGCGAACTCTATCGTATTACCCGAAAAACGGGCGATGGTGGTTCGCTTTTCTGTTTTTGGGAATCCTGTCAAACAACAAAATAAGTGCTGCCCCCATAACGGTTAACGCGCCAAACTCGACCTACTTCATTGCCAACGAAGGGCAATGGGAAGGCGATTTTCAGTTCAAATGCGAAGTTGGAAGTACAGTCTATTATGTCACACCAAAAGGGATGACGGTGGACTTTCGGGAGTTCAGGCGCTATCCCAAAGCGAGGAATTCGAGGGACCCGCTGGCCCATTTGGAGCGGCACGAGGAGCGCGATTCGGTGACGGTGCGGGGGCATGTCGTGCAGATTCACTACTCTGGCCTTCCTCCGTTTACGGGGGAACGGCAAGGGAGTCTGGGGGCACGGGGCAAGCACAAGCTCCCCCACTACTCCAACTACTTCTTCGGAAGAGACAGCACAAAATGGCGCAGCCGCGTAAGCCACTACCAAAACATCATCGTCCCCGAAGTCTGGCCCGGCATTGACGTCGAATACCGCGCCGACAAGCTTGGTGTCGAAACAGTCTATCACGTCAACCCCGGCGCCGACCCATCGCAAATCCAAATGGAGTACCTCGGCCTCGATGCGCCGCTAA
Organism: bacterium; assembly: GCA_013360195.1. NCBI lineage: Bacteria > bacterium. Next base: position 13,618 of record JABWCQ010000010.1, on the reverse strand, counting down.
GAGTAGACGCACAGGGCAATCTCATTCTCCCGACTTCAGTGGGCGATATAAAAGAGCAAGCGCCGTTTGCATTTCAGCAGATGTCACGGACGCAACAACGAGTCGAGTCGCGCTATCGCGTGGTGAATGACAACCTCGTGATGTTTGAGCTTGACGGATATGATTCGACGAAAGAATTGATCGTGGATCCGCTGCTTTACGGTACATACTTGGGAGGAGGGGGGGTGGATGAGTGCCATGTCGTTTGTCCTGCACCAGACGGCGGGGTCTATGTGGCCGGAGGGACCGACGCGCTATCGGGATTTCCGACAACGCCGGGAGCTTATGATGAAACAGGGCTTTTTCCGGGCGCACGAGAATTCGTCAGCCACTTCAATGCTCAAGGAGAGTTTTTGGCGTCTACATTGTTTGGTGAAATCCAGACATCGGAGAATAGAAACACCGAGGGCGGAGTCCAGGACATGGTATTCGATTCGGGACGTAACGGCCTTTGGATGTGTGGTCTTGCATATCCAGATTGGCCACTGACACATGATGCAATGGATACGGTGATACAACTTGGCGAGTCTTTCATACTCAGATTGAGCGAGGACTTAACCACCCTCAGCTACTGTTCTTATTTGGGGGGAAGCCAATACGACTACAACTACGGAATTGAAATTGACAGTCTCGGAAGGATCTATGCCGCGGGCGAAACAAATTCTCCAGACTTCCCGCTGTCGGAGGACGCCCTATTCACAGAGATTAGAGGAGGGGGCGAGAGCACCCTATTGATCTGGGACCCTAATACACATGAAATAGTATTTTCAACGTACTTCGGAGGCAGCGGTGAAGGTGCGCCAGAACTTGTTTGGGATTCGTATTTGACGCCAGAAGGACACATTTGGCTTATTGGTGAAACCAATAGTCCAGACATTCCAGTTACTGAAAATTCCTTTCAGCCAAGTTTCAATGACAGCGGAGAATTCCAAACAAATGACGCATTCTTTTTACTACTTACCCTTAATCCGGCGTCATTAGAGTATTGCAGCTACATTGGAGGGAGTGGGTTTGATCATTTGTTTTCACTCTTGGAAATAGATGCCACAGTCTACCTTTCGGGATATACAGTTTCGACTGATTTCCCGACTTCGCCGGATGCTTTTGATTCGATTGGGCCGCAAGAAGCTGGCGATGCACCGGAGGGCTTTGTAGCGCGCTTGAACTGGGAAACAGGCGAGTATCGGGGGACGTACATTGGCAGGGATGAATCTGAATTCATTTTTGGCGACGGGAATTGGGTAGGAGACGACTATGTCATGATAGCTGGCGTAACCAACAGCAATGACTTCCCGACAACCGGAGACGCATATGATAGGGTGTTGAACAATGGGTTCGGCCAGGAGAGCGATGCTTTTGTGCTGAAATTGGACAGGGGCTTGTCGGCTATGCTCTACGGAAGCTTTGTTGGGGGCTCACACTCTGAGTCCTATGCAACGGGTTGGGTAGTAAATGCGGACAGCCTTTGGTTAGTCGGGACAACGACGTCTGTTGATTTTCCCGTGACGCCAGATGCCTTTCAGCCTAATGACAATCCGCTCAGCAGCGCATTCGTTATCCATTTCGCGATTGACACGACAGAGGACACGACCAGCGCGGCCGATAACAGACCTTTTCCATCAGAGTTTGCGTTGTCCGCGTACCCCAATCCGTTCAATTCTCATACCACTCTAAATTTCACCTTACCAAAGACCGGCGATGTTGAGCTTCGTATCGTCAACATCCTCGGCCAAGAGGTTGAGCGCCTGAATTTAGGACGCTTGACCGGAGGTGCGCACAGGCATGCGTTTGACGCTTCAAGCTTATCCACGGGACTTTACTTTGCCATATTGGGAGTAGCCGACGAAAGAGCTGTTTCCAAACTGTTGTTACTGAGATAAGAAAGATTGTGAATGGGAGAAGATCATGAAAGCAATGTTCCGATTGATCATTACTGTCTTGGCAGCAGGAAATCTCTTCGCGCAGACGTCGTGGGAGAGCGTTTACCCGAGCATTCAGGCTATTGAGCCGCTTGATACCCTGGGAGTGGACTCCGTGTCATTTGGAGATAAAATCCATATTAGCTTCTTAAGCGATTCGTTGGCTTGGACCGCATATGAGTTGAAATCACAGCTTCTTAGTATGACTGGTTGGAGCAATCAGGATGTTAAAGCTAACCACATCCCGCTGGAACAGCTGTTCGACGTTCAAAGCGAGGACACGTCACGACGCTGGATTCTCATTGATTTGTGGAACGAGGAGAGCCCGAGCGCGCTTGAGCAGTTCCTTCAGGAATCCTCCTTGCCGGATTTTGGAGTGCCGCCGGACGTTCGCACTGGCAGTCGGGAGGGGTACTACATCTGGGTTCAGAACGGCATTCATAGCGATTCGTTGGCACCTACGCCGTTCGTCAAGGCTGTCATCGTTGCTCCAACGGTTCGAGCCGCGCTATATGCTGTGACAACGATGTGGAAGGCGGCCATATTTGCAAACGACAACCTCTATTGGCCCGAGGGCTACGTTGTGGATTTTCCGACATTCGAGCGACGGATTATCGGAGACAAGTACGATCTGGGAAAGCCTGCTCAATTTGCCAATCCCGTGCAACACGGCTTAGGATTAATTTCCGGCGCGCGGAATGTCTTGCTCGACAATAAAGGGAACGGGCTGATTCAATTTGGCGCAGTTGCGCAGCTTGACTCGAGTGGCAATGCCGCCGAAGTGTTTGAAACTCTTCGCGACGGCATTGACACAACTTATGTCTATGAAGACACCTGGCAAGACTTGGGGATGGACTGGTATCAAGGAATCTACGCATGGGGTAATGACCCGCTGAAGAATAATGAGCGAAAGTCAGCACTTGTTCGCAAACTGTGCGCCTTTGGGCCAGTTGTAAGTAATCGTATCACTATTGTTCCAGAAAGTATTGATATCCCCGTGCCCAATGCGGATTTTGAAGTGCTCTCGGGCGTCGTTTTCGAGGGCTGGGAGAACGATGCTGGATGGGAACGACTTGGTACAATCGGTGATCGTTATGCCCATAGCCCTTTAATCAATGTTGGTGATTCAGCAAAGATATCTACCTATTGGCATCTTCAGGACACTGTTGGGCTTCCTATGCGGCAGGTTGTGCTTGAATTTGATGCGCGCGTCACCGACGGTGACGAGGTCGAGATTTGGATCGAATCGCTGATGCCACCTGACAGCAATGGTATTGAAAGCAGTCCCACTGATGCCCTCGACTACGGCGACTACAGAATATTCGACCGCAGGCACCGACAGAAACCAAACTCGTTCAAAACCACCATAACAAACACTGCTTGGACAAGAAAGTACGTTGTTTTCTACACATATGGACTGAAGGTTGATCACCCAACGTTCTATTTCAAGAATGTAGGGAATTCAGCTGCTACCGTTGACTTCGACAGGGTACGCCTTTACGATTCAGATACATACTTCATTCACGGGCTTCTTGATAGTACGCTCAATCCTGATTTTGGCTACTTAGAGTTGTTTGTGCTTGATAGCAACGGAGTTCGTGTAGATTCTCTGACGAATAACAATAGTGCAAGATGTGCCGAACTTCAGACACGTGCTCAGGACCACTCCAGTATGGTGTATCATGGTAGGATACGATTTTCGCGTGCCGACTTCAGTCGGTTTGACTCGTTTGAAAGTTGGGATACACTGCAAAATGCGAGCTATGGCTACAAGGCAGAGCTTCTTTTTCACGCTGCATGTCTTGCAGAATTGCCAGCATTCTTTGACCGAGTGGATACATTAGGACCGTTCGCAGGTTACGCTGATTCTTCAGACGCTTTTAAGTTTGGTGCATCTTATGAGTGGACTGACAATGATCCGGCGGTCATGGCACCGCAAATTACCATGAATATGCAAGTGTTCGACTCGCTCTGGAACAACTCTGGACCTGGGAGCAATGTTTCTGGGTATTTTAACCGCTCAAACGAGATACGTACTACTGGCTGGACAAAAAAAGATCGAAAGTTAGCGATAGACAGCAATTGGACCCAAGCAGACATATACGGTAACTTCAATTCGGAGATCATTGACACGCTAAATCAGGCAATTGAAGGCTCTGAACGTGCGATGTTGATATTCGCAGACATGTTTAACCCACTTCATAACGGTCAGAGAGTCACGCGCGTAAACAATCCATTTGAAACAAATGGCTATGATGTTGAAGTGCATGGGCTTTCAGGCGTGAATGCCGAGCAACCAGTTGTATTCGTCGATTGGTGGAAGAAGGAAGTTCGAGACAGCATAATTGCGCAAGAATTGGTTGATGCGCTCACACCTCTCGCAGACTCAAGCACGGATTGGGAAGTCATTCTTGCGTACCTGCCGGAGCCGGATGACTCTAACTATTGGGAGGCCAACGAAGAGTGGTTTGAACATGTTGGGTTGGCAGCAAAGTCGCGACGTGAGGAAGGACGAAGCTTCACAGGCGGCGGACTGATTTACGATTCTGCACCACTACTCTCAGAAACGTGGGATGAATATCTTGAGCGAATCTCTATGCTGCAAATTTGGTGGAAAAACGATCCGGCAGTAATTGGGGTTCCACCGTTCGCTCGCTTCGTTCCGGATTTTGAGACAAACAATATTGCTATCTTCCGCTCCTACCCCGTCCCTTACCCTGATGACCACACGGTTGAGATGGACAGCGTCGTTCTACAGTACCGTTTCCGTGGCAATACGTCATGGAGCAAGCAGAAGGTTTCTTATCAGTCCGACAGTTTGTACGACTTCAGTTTGAGTCTTCCGGATTCGGGCGGGTTTGTAGAGTACCGTGTGTGGTCGTTTGATGATTTGGGAAGATATGGCTCGTATCCGCCTTACGGCACAAAATGGACCGACCCCGATTCCGGCGAGCGTTCCTATTTCACCTTCGAACGCCGCAAGGACGACGCAATTGTGAAGCCGGACACGTTCTGGCTGCCGGGCGTGATTACGAAGGAGCACAAGGTTGCGCCGAACGGGAAGTTGGTGTTTCAACCGCTGCCGGGATATAAGCATGCAACGCTATACGTCGGTGACGATGCCAAAGTCACGACAACGTGGACGGGCTCCGGGAATCAGCGTCCGCAGATTGTTTTCAACGGAACCGACACGAGTTACATTCACGTAAAGCCGTTATGCGACACCTGTAAGTGGAAGGGTATCTTTGACAGTGTCGGTGTGGTCGTGAAGAACTACGTGACTTTCCATGAGGGTACGGGCGAGGCGTTGGTGCTCAAGAACGCTACAGGTGACTCGAAAGCTCAGTTCAACGAGGCTGCATTTGATGACACGGTGCTCGTAAAAGGCCCCTCAGAAATTACCGGCACTGCGACGTTTAACAAGCTGATTGTCGAAAACGGCGCGACGTTGACGATACTGCCGGGCAGCGCACTTTCGTTCTTTGAAAGCGGCCAACTGATTGTCAAGAAAGGCGGAAAGCTCAAAGCCTTCGGCAATGATACGACGGGGATTGTGTTCAAGGCGGCGGTGGATAGTCTGCCGTGGGAAGGGATTCATTGTGAAGCCGATAGCCAGATGGCGGCGTGTTCACTGAAGTACGTGAACATGTCCGGTGCGGTTGCGGGTGTGCTCGTGGATCGCGCGCAAGGCTATGCCGAGCACTGCATATTCACGCAGAATAAGTACGGCGTGTTAGCGAACAACGGCGCGTGGTTCGAAGCAAAGGAGTGCTCGCTGAGTGCAAATGAAGTCGGCATCGTGGCAACGAACCTCTCATCCGTTGAACTGAACGGCGTTGTGCTTACTGACAATATTGGTCCCGGCCTGAAGGGTTTGTCGCGTGCTTCGTTCTACTTGGAAGAGTGTGTCGTGAACAACAATGACGGCGACGGTTTGGCCGGAGGAATCGGGCTATACACGGGTTCGACGTTGTTCATGGAGTGTACGGAAGTGGATGCAAATGTCGGTTCGGGGATCACGGCCTACGGCGGAGTGATCATGCTCACCTCAGTGAAGACCGTGGGGGACACGCTGTGGCAGTGGCAAGGGAATCGCATTGAACACAACGCGACGATTCCCTACGAAGGTCAGATCACATTGCGCAATCGCACGGCGTTAGCGCTCTGGAATGGCAACAATTGCATCTGGGATACGACTGGCGAAGGCAAGCTGGTTCATTGGGAAGATCAGGTGGGATCGGACCGCTGGGCTGATGTCTATTGGGGCAGCACGGACACGACAGCAATTAAGTCGAAGCTACCCTCTAACGTCACGTTGGTCAGAATAGACTCGTCACGCACGGTGTGCCCAACGTTCACGGCGGATAATAGTGTTCATGACTCTTTGGTGCATATCTACTTGCTGCCGCACAATGCGGAACTGTCCGCACAACATACGCGTGCCGACTCCGGGTACAAGGCGATAGTTCGAACGTCGCCGAGTTCAGACTATGCGCTATCAGCTGTTGATCGTATGTTGGCCAACAACCTGAAGCAGTTCAAGACGTTTACAGCCCTCAAAGACACAATGGTTACACTCTTCAACGGCTCCTCCGATGCCGCGTTGAAGCGCTGGCTTAAGGAGGGCCAAGCGTGGTGCTTTGCGGAAGCGAACGATTCAACCAACGCCGCGAAGATATTAGACTCGTTGGCGAAGAACACGCCGACGCGGTTTGATCGAGTGGCCGCGCTGGTGCAAATGCGCTTACTGGGTATTCGAGCACTGCGCAGTCATACGGGTGAGTACACGGCATCGGAGTGCGTTGCCTACTTGGATTCAGCGCAGAAAGTGCTGGAAGTGATGAAGGTGTGGAACCAAACTACGATCAGTGACAGCGTTGTGATGTATGCTCCCACTACGGTTGAAGGTCTGATCACGATTAGTCAACCCAACGGGCGCTTGACGATTCTACCGCATCCGGGCTCCGATGATCCCACGATTCGCTTCAGAGGCGACGGTTCAATTCTCGTACAGGGCTGGGACTCGCAGTATGCGCGCGGGCGCCTCTATGTGCAGGGTGAGCCGGACAATCGCGTGACGCTGGAGTGGGACTCCACGACCGCATGGATCAACATCGAGTCCAGACGCGGCTATGTTGATTTGGAACATGCCAACCTGCAAGGCAAGGGTTGGGTTAACTTAAATGAAGATGTGTTTGAAACGTCACGCACGCCGATTTTCTACGCCGACTCTTGCACGTTTACTGGATTTGATGACGGCATGTGGCTCTATGGCGTGCACGACTCCTGCGCCATCACCAATTGTGTTTTCGAGTCAATGGGCGGCGGTGCCGGTAGCTATAGCGGACAAGGCTCAGGACTTTCGCTGGCCTTCTGTTCGGACGTCGTCCTTGAAAATTGTCAGATTGTGGATAGCGATGAATTGGGTGTTTACGGCTACGATTGCGATGCCGTAGATTTGACGGAGTTTGAGGTTAGCGGGAGCGGCAGTTATGGCTTCCTCGCTTGGAATACGACGAACATCACGATTGATTGCGGCAGTTTCACCGAAAACGGCGACACGCTTGCCGAGATTTGGGTTGAGGACGGTTCGCTCAACCTGATGGAAGGCTACACGCACGTTGCCGATAGCAACGGTTTGCTGATTTATGCCGGGCACCCCTCCTATGTTGATCTTGAAGACGGCGAGAACGGTTTGGAGTTTTACACGTCTTCCGGTACCTACTTGAAGTCGGGCGACACGACGGCAGTCTGGGATATTACCTATAACGCCTGGGAGCCGTTGATCCCGACGGCGAGCGGCTTCTTCAATAAGTTGTACCCGACAACCCCCGCGAAGTGGACCGTTGATTCGTCGCTTGCAAACTTTATCGAATGCGGTGGCGGCGGTGGAAACTCAGTCGGCGGAAGCGATCTGATTGTGATTGGCGATGAAGAGTCGGGCACATTTTCCACCGGCGCGGGCGAATTGACGAAGAAAAATGAGTTTGAAAGCAAATCATTTGCTCCGCAGAAGAGCGGCGTGGTTGCCAAGAATAGTGCAGTACAAGATCACCACCATGAGCTTGCACAGTGGCGAGCGTTCCGTGACGCGGCAACTATTGGAGAAAACAAGCGGACTGCAATCGAGCAGGGCAAGCGCTTCATCAATGAGAATCCCAATTCAACTCTTGTTCCCGCTGTGGTTGTACAATTGACGGCGCTGGCCAGCCGCGCATTTGGGAAGAGTGGTTTATCATCCTACTTCGAGCAAAAGGCGTTGGAAACGAAGAACGCGAGCCTGCGCTCTCTGTTTGCACGAAAAGCGTTGATCGCCAAAGCACATGAAGGCAACCCCCAAGCGGCGCTGAGTGGATTGGAGAAGCTTGCTCAGGCAGCACAAACCAGAAGAGATTCGATTTGCGCGCTGGCCGACGCCGTTGGGCTCTATCAAGCGTTCAAGCACACGCACGACCTAAGCCCGACACTTGCAGCCGTGCGAACAGAATCGCTGCCTGAGTTCAAAGCAAGAATCAGGGAGTTAGCCATGCAGCTTGATGGCGCGAAAACATCACCCGAAGATGATCCGGAAGTTGTGCCTTCAACGTACGCCCTCTACCAAAACTACCCGAACCCGTTCAACCCCACGACGGAAATCCGCTTTGACTTACCTGAGGCAATTCGTGTTGAACTGAAAATCTTCAACATCCTCGGCCAAGAGGTTGCGACGCTTGTAGATGACGTCCGCAATGCCGGCGCCTATCGCATCCTCTGGGATGGTAAAAACGCTGCGGGTCTCACCGTTGCGTCGGGCATCTATGTCTACCAGATCAAGACGGCGAATTTCCAAGACGCCAAGAAGATGATGCTGATTAGATAGGGCATTCTTGTTTGGTAAATCAATAGAGCCTCACAATCGTGGGGCTCTTTCTTTTTCTGGCATAAGATTTAGTCCAGGGACAAAACAAACGGAGATTCAACGAATGAAAGATAAAGCTGAAATGCTGAAGGAATTTCTCGGGGGACTGTCTAAGGTCTTGAAGGTGATCTTGAAGCGACTTTGAGGGTCTAGCGACCCTCTTGACTTCCCACCCGTTCCTTAGTATCTTACAGAATCCTACCAAGCGGAGGCCTTCGGGTTTCCTGTACAACTATTCTGATGCTGGCGGCCAGTACCCACAAGGGTTCTGGCCTCTGGTCGTTCACGTTGTGCAGGTTCTCCGCTTGGTAGGACAAGTGGTAAGCCGCCAGCAAAGACGCCAGAGGTCTTTTTTTGTGCTGGTGACCGACCTTGGATTCTTTTCTATCGCTAAATAATGGAGCCAGCATGTCAGGAGCCGCACTTATGAAGTTGCCCAAAGTTGATCCGGCCACGGTCAAGAAGGCAAAGGAGTTTGTAATGACTTGGGGACCGGCGATTGCCGGAGCCCTCAGAGAATTGCTCGATAAGGTGTTTGGCAACAAACGGCTAAAAGAGGAGATTCAGCGGCTGGAAGGTGAACTGAATGTGGCAGTGGGCCATATTAATGCACTGATTGCAGAAAACGAATCACAGGCTGAAGAAATTGAATTACTGATATCGGAAGTAGAGCAACTTCGATCAAAACTCCGGTTGGCAAAGGTTATGTTGTTTGTGGCAGCGGGAGTTATTGTCATATTGACGGTGGTGTTGTCAAAGTGATATTAGGCAAGCAACGAAAACTTTGGCATAAGAAATGGTTACTATCGTGACCATAAATGCAATACAAGCAAAAGTGAAAGGACTTCAGCATGTCACATTCATCTGACCTAAAATCAAGCTTTGATTCTCCCGCGCCTTCGATGGGTTTTGGCACTCTTGTAACACCGAAACTCATGCGCGTCATGTACCCGCTCGGTGTTCTTGCCATTTGTGTGGTCTCGCTAATCAGCTTCCTTGGCGAGTTCGGAGAGCTTCCCGGCTCTTCATTCGGAAGCAAATTCTCGATTGACTCGGGACACGCATTTTTCACCATATGTTACTGGATTGGCTTCCTTGTGGGATCAAATCTGTCGTGGCGCGTTGTCTGCGAGACGACAATTGTGTTCTTTCGGATTCACGATGTTCTGGCGCGGCATGATGCGAGATCGGAAAGTCGAACCAGTGATGAGTAATTCGATCGGATGAACCATAGAGAAAGGCTCCTTGAAAAAATAATAGAGCTCCAAGTATGAAACTGGAGCCTTCGAGGCTGAAGAAGACCTGAGTTCCCAGATCTTCTTCTATTATTGGATCACCACGAATCCAACTAACAACAAGGTGGTCGAAGACTACGTTGGGAGGTATCCAGAGCCAAATATTCCAACAAAAAAAATTCCAAACTCGGTTTCGCTACCAGGTTTGGAATGATTCTTAGGGTATTAGCCGGGAAGAGATACTGTCGGGTTAGACTGCAAGCACGAGTCTTTCTGAAAGAATGCTTTTAGGCGCCCGATTCCATCGGTGAACCCAACGGATTCCGTATATTCCCGTAGTTACTGAAGTGGTCGATCCACATCTGGGAATAATTAGGTGCCTGCGGTACACGTTCAGGCTCAGGTGACCAATCGACATCGGGCTGAATGGGAATGTCCCTCTTCACGTCAAAGGGTAGACGACATGTACTGGGGTTTCGTTTGAAGCCCAGTTGTTTTAGTGATTTTTTTGTTGTGTATGGCATGGTAGAAGTAGTTTTTTTGTTGTATTGGGTTTCCGATGACGCATATGACGCATATGACAGCCATGTCCCAGTTTACTATTCTACGGAGCTACTGGCTAGGGCGCTATTCTCTAGGACCAGATTTCTAAATTCTAAACTTGAAAGGTAGTGTCATAAGTGTCATAGGCGTCATTGGCTATCGTAAGTATCCGTATTTTGAGCACTTAGGGGATGACAAATTCTGAATCCACCACCCCGCAAAATGTCATAATTGTCATTCGAAAACGACTCGGCCATTAGAAGACGAAGTCGTGTGACAAATCGATAATCCGGCCGATGAGGTAATAACCCCTTCTTCTGCTGCTATCGAGCCGCTGGCGGTCGTATAGTATTCAGGTTTACGAAGAATTTGGTATCCAAGGCGCTGACCACTTACGCGATTGTCATTCTTGTATGACAGCACACCGTGATCCTGAAGCACTGTAATATAGGATTTGTAGTTGGAATGGCCTTTGAAGTTCAGCTTTTGAACCAGTTCGCGCAGATCTTGCTGCTGAACGTACAAACCTCCGGCCGCCATAACAGGCGAAAATGAATATGTTTTTGGATAAAGTAGGCTTCCGTCATTTCGTTGATAGCCACAAACTAAATATTGCGCCAATTCTTCTGCTTCCAATTCAATCAAACTCTTACTGGCACCAAATAGCTGTTTTGCCAGATCGGTTATTGGCGTTTTCAAAGCATAGCGTGTATTTGCGTTCCCAGATTGCTTCCAGGCTTCGAATCGCTTCTTAAGTTCGGTGCGGACATAATGGCCCAATCGAGCTTTCAGCTTATCAAACAACTCTCCATCAATATCATCTGACGATACCGCCGGACAAGAATAGATAAAAAAGTTGTTTGTTTTTTCTGATTCGGGTTCTTCACGCCAATGTAGGGCAATGGGACGAGGATCATTTGTAGCAAAGATAAACTTAGCATTGTTTCTTACGTAATACTGGCGAATATGCTTTTCATTGATCTTAATCGTTCGGCTGCCGGTCAAACGTTTGATTTCGGCGTACTGGACAGGCTTATCTGAATGGCGATTTTCATCCACGAACACAAGTTTCGCTTTTGCAAAATCGTTGAATTGTTCCTTGTCGCCATCCCAGGTCGCCTTCAGCGACGGGAATATCTCGCCCACAAGATCGGCAAATGTATTCTTGCCGCAGCTACGCGGGCCCGTCAATACGATTACCGGCAAAGACACATAGTTTGTATAGGCATACAATGCCATCCAGTTCTTTACAAAGTCAGCTCGATCACGAAACATGCGATCCAGAAAACGGTCAATGAAAGCATTATCTTGGACATCGACACCAATCGCGGGGAATTCAAAGACAACAGAATTCTCTTCGGGCAGCATTTCATAACCAAGTTCACCGAAACTCGCATCGCCAATGCGATTGATTGTGAAGCTATCTCCAATGAAACGGCGTTTTGGGTCATTCATTACAGCTTTGCAAGCGTAGTCCCATTCAAGGCCATTCCGGAAATTCACCGGTTTCAGCTTTTCGTGGCTGATAAACTTGTTACCCTTCATTTCAATACGAAGCAGTTCGCCGTTGTAGCTGAACAGTTCGGGGGAATCCGGATGTTCCCAGTAGCTGCGATTGCATTGTTCGCAATGCAGGTATGCAAAGTGAAATGTGTTGGTACGAATCTTTGCGCCATCAGTATCGCAGAAGGGGCACACCGCCGAAACCGTGCACCCTTCTTCTTTGACTTTCTGTTTCAAGTCACCGAATATAATCGCTGACAAAATACCCTTGTCATCTACAAGAATCCAATCATCGTGTTTCAAGTAGATATCCGGATTCTTGTCAGATGCAAACAGCGACTTTCTGTTCTGAATACTACCAATCTTAGCGAAGCCAGCTGGCGCCAGGGGTGCAACAGGTGCAACCCCCGACCATCCGCGCTTCACGATTTCTTCGTATCCAATGGGACCGCTTGATTCCAACGCATGCTGGATTTTGTCTTCAGTTTCATCAAAGTCGTAACGCCCAATGACGGGATCCTTGGCACTGATTTCATGAATCAGTTCGCGCCCCCCTTCGAAACGGCAAAGATTAGAAATCATCGCATGCCACAGTGGTTCGGGAAGGCCATTGCTGGCCTCCCCTTGGCACCATGGGATAAACTTGTCAAACTTCAGCATGCGGTAGAGTTCTTCGTGGGTATCTAGTTCAGTTGGCGGAATGTAGTTAACTTGCACAAAAGGCTTCACTACAGGTACATCACTAACATCCATGCTGAAGTACTTCCCGGAAACATGCACATCCAGAAGAAATGGTGTGTTTAGTTCACGGGTGCTAGGAAAGAACTTGCGGCCTGGGTTAGAGCAAGCTTGATCTGCCTTAGGATACAAGGTCATCAGCTTGTAATAGACCTTTGCAGCTTCGGATGCTGAAGTAAATTGCATGACGCCTGGTTCAAAGGGCAGAATCACGCGAAAACGGTCTTCCCCTAGATTGTTGTCTTCCGAATACTGGTGTGTTCTGCTTGTATGTAGTATATAGTTATAATCGGCAAACGCTTGCTGCGCTTCGTCAATCGTATATCCATGATCGAAGTCCAGCGTGACGCCAGTCATGCCGATATATGCAGCGTTGCTGCAACCGCTGGACCATAGATTTGTGGAGTATAACTGTGTCGTAAAGAGATGTTCCAGCTCCAAGGAGCCGGGTTCGGCGATAAATGCCTGCTTCTGAAAGTCAACGACTTTCTTAGCCTCTTCCTTAGTAGCTACTGTAACGGTCGAAACCGAGAGTGTAAGTTCAAATTTATTATCATTAATATTAGAAACTGAAAGGTCTTCTGTGTAGTTCATATTCCGCATCTCCATAAGCATTTCTCCGTAGGTTAAATATGAGTGTTTTTAGTTGTTTGTGTGCGCTTAAGTAATCTGCCAGGTTAACGGTAGCAGTGCCGTTGAAGAACTCTTTTTCGAGTTCCTTCGATTGTTCGCTGTCTCGAAAC